>JALOQG010000116.1 GCA_025453505.1 Myxococcota bacterium
CTCGGCGATGTTGCGCAAGAGGTCGTCGAGCACGAAGAGCCGCCGTTCGGCGTAGATGTGGAAGAGATCCTTCGTGTGCAGCACGCCGACGATGCGGTCGAGGCCTCCGTCGCAGACGGGGACGCGCGTGTAGCCCTGCTCGCGCGTCTCTTCGAGCAGCGCTTCGAGCGGCCTCGTGCGCTCGACCGCATAGATCCGGCTGCGCGGCACCATCACGTCGGACACCTTGGTGCGCGCGAGCCGGAAGACGTTGCCGAGCAGCATGCCGGTGTCGGGACGCAGCGCGCCGGCCTCGCGCGCCTCGTCCACCAGCAGCGAGAGCTCTTCGGGCGAATGCGTGCCGTGGCCGTCGATGCGGTGCACGCCGAACATCCGCACGATCGCGTTGCCCGCGCCGTTCATCACGACGAGCGCGGGGCGGAAGACGCGTCCGAAGAGCAGCAGCGGCGCCGAGCAGGCCAGCGCGACGGGCCCGGGCCGATCGAGCGCCAGCGCCTTCGGCGCCAGCTCGCCCAGCACGACGTGCAGGAAGGTGATCGCGGCGAACGAGATCGCGACGGCCACGGTGTGGACGTGACGCATGTCCTCGAAACCGGAGGCGCGGAAGATCGGTTCGAGAATGCCCGCCAGCGCCGGCTCGCCGATCCAGCCGAGACCGAGGCTCGCGAGCGTGATGCCGAGCTGCGTCGCGGCGATCGCGTCGTCGAGGCGTGTCACCGCGCGCATCGCCGAGCCCGCGCCCGGCCGGCCCTCCGCCACCCACAGCTTGAGCTGCGAGCGCCGCACGGCGACGAGCGCGAACTCGGTCGCGACGAAGTAGCCGTTGATCGCGACCAGCACGAACACGCCCACGAGGCCCGCGAGCGAGATGCCGACGTCGGCTAGCTCGCCGTCGCTCACGTCCGTTCCGCCGCTTCGAGCGCGAGGCGGCCGGCGAGATCGTCCACGAAGTGCTTCGCGACGCGGCCGGAGCGGCCCGAGCGGTCGAGCGCGAAGCGCAGCGCCTCGGCGTGCAGTCGCTCGCGCGGCACGTCGAGGCCCGCCTTGTCCGCGTAGCGCTCGACGATGCGCAGGTAGGTCGGCTGGTCGAAGCCGTAGTAGCCGAGGATCAGGCCGAAGCGATCCGCGAGCGAGAGTTTCTCTTCGAGCGCTTCGCCGACGTGCAGCTCGCCGTTCTCGTCGACGCGCACGGCGCGGTTGTCGGAGATGCGCTGCGGCACCAGATGGCGGCGGTTGCTGGTCGCGATGATGCGCACGTTCTCCGGCAGCGCCTCGACGCTGCCTTCGAGCGCGGCCTTGAGCTCGCGCATGCCGGGCTCGCCGTCGTCGAACGAAAGGTCGTCGCAGAAGACCAGGAAGCGCTGCGGCAGGCCGCGCAGCGCGGCGACCACGTCGGGCAGATGGAGCAGATCGTCGCGCCGCACTTCGACGAGGCGCAGACCGCGCGCGCCGAAGCGCGGCAGCAGTCCCTTGACCGAAGAGGACTTGCCCGTGCCGCGCTCGCCGAAGAGCAGCACGTGGTTCGCGGGCAGCCCGCGCACGAACTGTTCGGTGTTGCGGACCAGCTCCGCGACGGAGCGCTCGACGCCGATCAGGTCGGCGAGATCGACCGCCTGCGGATCGGCGATCGGGACGAGCCGGCCCGGACCCTCGCGCGCATCCCAGCGGAACGCGACGTGGCGGGCGGCGACGGCGGGCGCCAGCCGGGCGCCCGCATGCCGCTCGAGCCATCGCTCTGCGAGATCGAGCACGCGTTCGATGCGGGAGAGCAGGTCTCCGAGCCGGGCCACCCTGCGCACCATAGCGGACGCTCCCGGCGCGACTCCGCAGCCATGCCCCTGCGGCTAGACTGCGCGCCGTGAGACGCAGGACGCGAACCACGCGCTTTGCGCCGGCCGGCGCGGTGCTCCGCTGGACGGCGACCGGCGCGGGCGGTGTCGATCTCGACCTCGGCGAAGGCGTCGCGCGGGTCGAGATCGCGCGCGACGGGAGCGTGCGCATCCGCGCCGTGAACGGTCGCGCGCTACCCGCCGACGCGTCGGACGCGCTCGGCCGCACGCCCTGGGACGCCTCGAACGCCGAGCCCTTCCCGCTCGAACCGGCCGGCGTGGCGCTCGCTTTCGACGGCGCCGGCGGCCAGGCGCGCGTCGAGATCGCCGAGCGCCCGTTCGCGATCCGGATCTACGAACGCGGCGGACGCGAGATCGCGCACCTCTTCGAGTTCGGCTTCGCGCCGGGCGGCGCCGGCCGCGTCGCGCTCGCGACGGCGCCGGGCGAACGCTTCTTCGGACTCGGCGCGAAGACGGGACCGCTCGACCGCCGCGGCCGCCGCTACGAGCTGCGCAACCGCGATCACCCGGTCGGCCTCGGGACCGACCCGCTCTATCACTCGATCCCGTTCCTGCTGCGCCTGCTCTCCGCGGAGGGCGACAAGCCGCGCAGCGACGGCTTCTTCCTCGACGGCTGCGCGCCGTGCGACTTCGACGTCGCGGCCGGCGACCGCTCGCGCGTCGTCGCGACGAGCCGCGCGAACGGGCTCGACGTCACGATCGTGCCCGGCCCCGCGCCCGCCGACGTGCTGCGCCGCTACACGGCGCGCACCGGCCGCAGCGCGCGCCCGCCGCTCTGGGCGATCGGCCACCACCAGTCGCGCTGGGGCTACGCGAGCGCGCGTACGATGCGAAGGATCGCGAAGGAAGCGCGCCGCCACCGGGTTCCGACCGACGCGATCCACTTCGACATCGACCACATGGACGGCTACCGCGTCTTCACCTGGCATCCGCGCCGCTTCCCGGATCCGAAGGGGCTGGTGGGCGAGCTGCTCGAGTCCGGTTTCCGCAGCGTGCCGATCGTCGATCCGGGCGTGAAGGTCGACGAACGCTGGCCGGTGTATCGCGACGGCCGCGAGCACGACGTGTACCTGCGCCGCGAAGACGGCTCGCCGTTCTCGCTGCGCGTGTGGCCGAAGGAAGCGGCGCTGCCGGACTTCGGCCGGCCGGAGGTGCGCGCGTGGTGGGGCGCGCAGCACGCGCCGCTGCTCGACGCCGGCGTCGCGGGCATCTGGAACGACATGAACGAGCCCGCCGGCTGGAAGCGCGACGTGCGCGCGGGCCGGCTGATCTTGCCCTTGCAGGCGCAGGATCTCGCGGGCGTGCGCCAGTCGGATCCCGCCGATCCGAAGCGCAAGGTGCTGCACGAGACGGTGCGCAACGCGTACGGCCATCTCGAATGCCGCGCGACGCACGAGGCGCTGCTCGCGTTCGCCCCCGATCGGCGCCCGTTCCTGCTCTCGCGCTCGGGCCACGCCGGCATCCAGCGCTGGGCGGCGCTTTGGACCGGCGACACGCAGAGCTCGTGGCCGCAGCTCGCGCTTTCGCTGCGCATGCTGCTCGGGCTCTCGCTCTCGGGCGTGCCGTTCTGCGGCGCCGACATCGGCGGCTTCCACGGCTGGTGCTCGCCCGAGCTCTTCGCGCGCTGGATGCAGCTCGGCGCGCTGTATCCGTTCGCCCGCACGCACTCGATGTGGCTCAAGCACCGGCAGGAGCCGTGGCGCTTCGGCGCGCGCGTCCTGTCGATCGCGCGCAGCGCGCTCGAGCTGCGCATGCGCCTGCTCCCCTATCTGTATGGACTCTTCTGTGAGGCCGAGGCGACCGGCGCGCCCGTGTGGCGCCCGCTCTTCTGGCATCACCCGGACGATCCGCGCGCCGCGGCGATCGAGGACCAGGTGCTGGTCGGCCGCGATCTGCTCATCGCGCCGGTGCTCGCGCGCGGCGCTACGGCGCGCGAGGTGTACCTGCCCGCGGGCGTGTGGACCGCGCTCGACGACGACGCGCGCTACGTCGGCCCGCGCACCGTGCGCGTCGCGGCGGCGCTCGAACGCATTCCGATCTTCGTGCGCGGCGGCAGCGTGATTGCGACGCGCAGCCCCGTGCGTCACGTCGGCGAGGAGCCCGAGGAGCCGCTCGTGCTCGAGGTCTACCCGGGCGGCGACACCACGACGGAAGTGGTCGAGGACGACGGCGAGTCCTTCGCGTACCGGCGCGGCGAGGAAGCGCGTACGACGGTTCGGCTGCGCAGCCGTGCGAGCGGCCGCCTGCGCCTCGAAGTGGGCCCGCGCGAGGGCGGGTTCGCGATCGCGCCGCGCCTCGTGCGCGCCGCGATCCACGGCTGCCCGCCGCCGACCGGCGTGTGGGTGGACGCCGTGCGGCTGCCCGCCGCCGACGTGCCGGACGAGGCGATCGGCGCGACCTGGAGCTGGGAGAGCGGCGTCCTGCACGTGCGCTGGCGCGACCTCGGGACGAGCCGCTCGATCGAAGTCGAACCGGCGCCGTGACGCGCGCCTTCGACCCGCGCGTGGGCCTGTGCTCGACCTGCCGCTTCGCCGTCGTGCAAGAGAGCGCGAAAGGCGCCGCATTCTGGCGCTGTTCCCGCGCTCGAAGCGATCCGCGTTATCCGCCCTATCCGCCGCTGCCCGTCCATGCCTGTCCAGGTTTCGAGGCGATCTCGCCGGACGCCTGACCCACGCCGCATTTCTCCTGACGCGAATCGCGCGAATCGTCCACCTGTAGATGGGGCGATCCGCCCCTTTGCTTGCAGCAGCGGGAGAACTCCTCGTGGCACATCGGATCTGCATGCGGCTGGCGCTCGTCGCGCTCGCCGGACTCGGGCTCGGGGCGATCGCGCCGGCCGCGCACGCGGCGGTCTTCGGACCGCTGGAACTCGTCGCACCGAGCGACGTCGGTGGCGAGCCGCTGACCGGCGACCTCACGGTCGACGTGGCGAGCGTCCCCGTCGTCGGACCCACCGCGATGCGCCTCACGGACGTGACCGCGGCCGCCGCTGGTTTCAGCATCACGCTCGACCCGACGCTCGCGACGCCGGCGCTCGGCGCGGTGCAGGCCGACGGCAGCTTCCTCATCCCGACGCTCTTCCTGCGCCTCGACGAGGGCTTCGGTCCGTTCGACCTCGCGATCCCGAACGTCACCGGAACGCTCGCCTTCGATCTCGCCGGCGCCGTCACGGGACTCGTGTCTTCCTTCGAGATCGACACCGGTTCCGGCATCGCGCTCGTGACCATCACCGCCCAGATTCCCGAGCCCGGCACCGCGCTGCTCGTCGCGCTCGGAGTTTCGTTCGTCGCCGTGCGTTCGCGCGCACGCCAGGAGATCGCCCGATGAAGCGCCGCTGGATCGCCCTGCTCCCGCTGCTCGCCCTGCCGACGCTGGGGCCCGCCTCGTGCCCGTCCGGAGGTCCGTCGCGGATCCTCGTCATGCAGGAATACCTGCAGGTGCCGGGCTACGTCGAGCCGCACACGCCCGGCTCGGGCGCGGGCGTCGAGATGCCGGCTTCACCGAACGTGCAGTCGATCGCCGGCGCCGAGCCCGATCTCAACCGCGTCACGTATCTGCGTACCTTCCTCGCCAAGCCGAACGCACCGGCGCCCGACGCGATCGTGATCTTCGTGCCGGGCTTCCTCGGCGGCGCGGGCACCTTCTCGCCGCTCGCGAAGGATCTCGTCGCGAAGTACAACGGCAACCTCGAAGTGTGGGCCGTCGATCGCCGGCCGAACCAGCTCGAGGATCGGCGCGGCTCCGAGTACGGACTCGAACTGATCGCGAACGCGACCAGCGACGACGAGATCCGCGAGGCGCTCTACGCCGCGACCTTCTTCTACCTGCCCGAGCCCGACGAGAGCGTCGACACCAACGGCAACGGCGAGGTCGATCCGCCGACCGAGCTGCCCGACGCGCTCGGCGAGCTGCGCTCCTACGTGCGGCTCGATCAGGACGACGTGCGCTTCTTCGCGCACTGGGGCGTGGACACGTACGTGCGCGACTGGAAGGCGCTCGTGGACGCCGCGCGCGCGATCGTCGGCGAGGACGGCGTCGTGCTCTTCGGCGGCCACTCGCAGGGCACCTACTGGACCAGCGTGTTCGCGGCCTACGACTTCGACCCGGATCCGAACGTCGTCGACGCGGGCTACTCGCACGTCGACGGACTCGTGCTGCTCGAAGGCGGCGGCGGTCGTGGCGCGTCGGCGAGCGCGCCGAGCCTCGCGACCTACGAAGCGACCGTCGCGGCGCTCGAGCAGCCGGGCGGACCCGACGTGTTCCTCGGCTCGTTCCAGGGCATCGAGCCGTCGCTGCTCGGCCCGGGCGCGGAGCTCGCGGGTCTCGCGGGCATCCACCTGCCCTTCGAGCCCGCGATCGTCCAACAGACGGAGGTGTTCCTCGCGCCGCCGTTCTCGCTGTTCTTCTCGTCGCCGACCGACAACCAGTCGCTGATCGGGTTCTTCCTCGACGACGACTTCCAACCCTTCACGGCCTTCCGCGCCGGCCTCGGCTTCAGCGACGACGGTGCGAACGTGCTGCTGCCGGCGGGCGGTGGATTGGGCGAGTTCTATCTCGCGCAGCCGAACGCATCCTTGCGGACCTGGAAGAACTTCGACGATCCGACGCTGCCGACCTGCCCGCCGAACCTGCCGAACCGCACGCCGGGCTGCGGGATCATCGACAACGGCCCGCGCCCGCTGCCG
Source organism: Myxococcota bacterium (assembly GCA_025453505.1). Lineage (GTDB taxonomy): Bacteria > Myxococcota_A > UBA9160 > UBA9160 > PR03 > PR03. Next base: position 6,536 of record JALOQG010000116.1, read on the forward strand.
ACCGATCCGCCGCGCACGTGGGGCGTCGAGCAGGAGCCGACCAGCCTCGCCGACATCCTCGAGATCCAGGCGCTGCCGTCGAACTTCGTCGAGTGGTACTTCGGCGCGGGCCGGCCGAGCCTCGACGGCGCGTTCGGCTACGACTCGAGCGCGCTCGTCGCGGAGTCGATCGCGGCGAACGGCACCGAGGGTCCGCTCGTGCTGACGCAGAACGGGAACGTCGACGTTCCGGTGCTCTGCATCGGCGGCTCGAACGGACTCGCGCCGAGCGAGCGCAGCTTCACGCCGTATCTCGACTCGATCGCGACGCCCGCCGACGAAAAGGAGATCGCGATCCTCGAGGGCTACGCCCACGTCGATCCGCTCACGGCGAAGCACAACGAGGCGGTCCCCGTGCTGGTCGACTGGATCAACCGCCAGCTCGTCCGCAAACTGCTCGAGTAGACGCGAGAAGCGGCGCGCCCGCCGCTACTCGGGGCGCGTCCAGGTCGCGGGGTCCCAGCGGTCCGGCAGCGGCCGTCCGAGGGAGTCGAAGAGGATCTCGAGGAAGCGGTACGTGAGACCCCACACCACGTGGCGGTCCGGCTCGCCGACGAGGATGCCGGGATAGCCGCCGTTCGGTGTCGGGTATTCCACGTGATGCGCGGGATCGACGAGGCTGCGCAGCGGGAACCAGAGCGCCGACTCGACCTCGTGATTGAGCACCAGCTCGCCCGGCGCCCGCGGCAGGTGATACACGAAGGCCGAGATCACCAGCCGCAGCGTGCGGCCGCCGTGGCGGCCCTCGATATCGTCGAGCTGGCCGAGCACTTCGGCGCCGACCAGCGAGAGACCGACCTCTTCGGCGGTCTCGCGCTCGGCCGCGCCACGCGGATGCGGATCGCCCGGGTCGACGCGGCCGCCCGGAAACGCCATGTGGCCCGACCACGGATCGAGCGGATGCCGCGCGCGCTCGATCAACAGCACTTCGGGCTCGCCCGCATCGGCGCGCAGCACGACCGCGACCGCCGCGCGCGGCCGCGCGGGATCCTCGATCCGGGTGGGCTCGCGCAGGGCGAGCGCCGCGCGCACTTGTTCGACGCTGAGCACGGGGGGCAAGGTAGCGGGGGTCGTCAGGGCCGTTCGCGCTCCGCGATCCAGAACCGCTTGCGCGGGTAGTCGAGCCGGATCACGTAGTCCTGCAGCAGCTCGACGCCGAGCAGCGCCTCGCTGCGCGCGCCGGCGCCTTGCGCGCCGCGCTCCGCCACGAGCAGCGGGACGTCCGTCTGCTCGAAGGGGCCGATGCGGATGCGCGGCGCCGTCGCGGCCTCGAGCTTGCCGGCGCCGGGCAGCGGCGCGAGCGAGTGCGTCGCCTCGGGATCCGGCACGAGCCCGGCGTCCGGCGCGAATCCGCCGGGCAGGAGCAGCGTTCCCGGCGCGCCCGTCGTGATCGCCGCGGGCACCTTCGCGCCGCCGACCTCGATCTCGATCACGGCCCG
>JALOQG010000515.1 GCA_025453505.1 Myxococcota bacterium
CGCCTGCACGACCCAGGAGCGTGTCGGCGCCTTCTTCGATCGCCATGGCTTCGACCGCGTGCCCTCGACCGAGCTGCCCGAGCGCAAGTGGCGTGGCTACGATCGCCGCCGCCGCCGCCGGTTGCTCTGCCATCGGCGGGACGTGCACCGGCGCCGCTCGCGGTCCACCGAGGCCTCCTAGGTCCTTCGCTCTCTCGAAGGGTGCTCTTCGCTGCCGGAGACGCTACTCCCGCGCGTGCGCAACCAACGAAACGCGAAGGAGGAATCATGCTCTACGTCGACGTCCCGTCCGAAGCGGACATCCGGGCTCTCGCGGCACATCGTGGCGAGGCGTCGGTTTCGATCTACCTGCCGACGACGCCGCTCTCGCAGCAGGCCGCCGCAGATCGCGTCGAGTTCGGCAACCTCGTCAAGGAGGCCCTTCGCCAGCTCCGCGCGAGCGGCGCCGACAAGCGCCAGGTAGCCGCATTGGAAGAGCAGCTGGAGGATCTCACCAGCGACGACGAGTTCTGGCGCTTCCAGGCGCGCAGCCTCGCGGTGTTCGCGACGCCCGAGAACGTGCGCACGTTCCGCGTCGCGAGCGAGCTTTCTAAAGGCTTGGAGGTCTCGGACCGTTTCCACCTGAAGCCGCTGCTGCGCGTCGTCTCGTTCTGCCAGAGTGCCTACGTGCTGGCCCTTTCGGAGAACGCCGTCCGGGTCATCGAAGTCTCGGCGGATCTCCCGGCCGAAACCGTGGCAATCCGCGGCATGCCGAAGGACGCCGCCAGCGCGGCCGGCAAGGCGAGCATCAAGGACCGCTCGCCGAGTGGCCGCCTGCAGGGCGACGAAGGGCAGAACGTCCGCCTGCGCCAGTTCGCACGCAAAGTGGACGCGGCCCTTCGCGATCTCCTGGCGGGCAGCGGAGTGCCTCTGGTGTTGGCGGCCGCACCGCCGATCTCGCTCCTCTATCCCTCGGTCAACAGCTACACGCATCTCGCCGCGAAGACGATCGAAGGCAACCCCGAGACGCTCTCCGACGCCGACCTCGCGGAGCGCGCGCGCGCAGTTCTCGACGAGCTGCACGCCGAGGAGGTTCGCGCCTGGGTGGCGCTCTTCGATCAGCGCGAGAACCAGGGTCGCGCGACGACGGACGTCGCCCAGATCGCGCGTGCCGCCACCTTCGGTGCAGTGGACTCGCTGCTCGTGGACATCGACCAGTCGCTTCCCGGGACGATCGACGAAGCGACGGGCGTGGTCACGCTCGCCGACGCGGCCGGCGCGGGCAGCTATGGCGTGATCGACGAGATCGCGCGGCGCGTGCTCGACGCGCGTGGGCACGTGATCGGCGTGCGCAAGGGCGACGTGCCGCGCGGCGCCGCTCTCGCCGCGATCTTGCGATACCCCGTCTAGACGGGGTTCGGTTCGCTACGACCAGCTCTGCGGAAATCCCTCGAAGGTGCGCGGGATCGATCGCAGGTCCTGCACGACCTCGCGTGCCACGCCGTCGGGCACCGCGCCGGCGAGGCCGAGCGCGATCGAGTCGACGAGTCCGCCGAAGCGCTGCTCGACGGCGCCCTTCAGCTCGCGATACGGCGCGGCCGCGACGAACGCGTGCAGCACGTCGTCGGGCACCTGCTTCGCCATCTCGTTCCACTGGCCGCGTTTCGACATCTCGTGCAGCCGGGCGGCGAGATCGTCCCAGCCGTGCAGCGTCAGCACTGGTTGGTACGAACGCGTCGAGCCGTAGAACGCGATCCGGTAGCGGCACCACTCCATCTGGCGCGCGACCTCGTCCGCGTCGTGGCCCGTCGCGATGAATCCACCGCCCCACACCTCGCGAGGCGCAGCATCTTCTCGCCGACCGCCGCGATCGTGACCGGGATCGGCGGCAGGCCCGACGCCGGCGGCGAGAACTCGGGCGTCATCAGCGTGAAGCGGTAGTGCTCGCCCTCGTAGTGCAGCGGCTCGCGCAGCTCCCAGCAGCGCCAGATCGCGCGCAACGCTTCGACGTATTCGCGCAGGCGCGGCACCGGCGGAGACCACGGCACCGAGAAGCGGCGCTCGTTGTGGCCCTTCACCTGCGGCCCGAGCCCGAGGACGAAGCGCCCGTGCGAGTTGGTGTGGAGGTCCCAGGCCGTGTTCGCGACCACCATCGGCGAGCGCGGGAACGCCACGGCGATCGCCGTGCCGAGGTGGATCCGCTGCGTCGCGAGCGCCGCGAACGCGAGCGGCACGAACGGGTCGTTCGCGATTTCGGGCATCGTGATCCCGTCGAATCCCTGCGCCTCGGCCCGCTGCGCGGCCGCAGCCACCGCGCGCCAATCGCCCATCGGAATCCCCGTCTCGACCCGCATCGCAGTTCCTCCCGCAACGAAACCGAAGCACGCAGCCCCGCCCGCAGCACACTAGCCCCGTCCCGTCCGCCGGCGAGCGGGCAGGGAGGCGCCGATCAGACCCGCGTGCGCCAGCGGCGCAGCCCGGTGAGCGCGCCGACGGCGGCGAACGACGCGAGCAGCGCACCGGGCTCGGGCAGGCCGCTCACCACGACCTCCCAGATCAGTCGATTCGAGTCCGCGATCGCGCCCGACGACGCGGCCGCGCAGTCGAGCGAGCCGGACTCGAACGGGAAGAGCGTGCGCTCGACCTGGAACGTGTAGGTGCCGGCGTCGAGCGGCGTCGCGCGCGTGTCGCCCGCGAGTACGACGCCGTTGTACTGGCAGCCGACGACCTCGGGCTCGTCGAGCGCACGCGTCGTCGAGACGAAGCCCGTGATCGTGAACGTGGTCTGCACGGCCACCTGGAAGTGGATCGACATCGAGGCGTCGAAGCTCGCGCTCGACGCCGCGGGCGCCGCCGCCAGCGCCTCCATGAAGAACTCGCCGCGCGTGAAGATCTGCGAGGTGTTGGTCGCGAGGTAGGTGAACTCGCCCGTGCTCGTCGCTTCGCCGCCGCCCGACACCGCGAAGAGGTCCCATGGGATCGTGTCGCTCTCGAGGAAGATGTCTTCCGAGATCAGCGGCGGGAGGAAGCTCTTGCTGTCGAGCGGGAAACCCTCCTGCGACGCCGAGACTCCGCCGTTCAGATCTGCGGAGAGCGAGGCGCTCGTGAGTTGCGCGTCGGCGCGCGGCGCAGCGAAGGCGAGCGCCACTGCGCCTAGCGAGACGAGGAGTCGGCTGCGCGATCTCACCCATTCACGCTAGCTGGGGGGAGCCGTCGGTGCTTCGCCGACCGGCTCGCCGCGGAGACGCGGGCGCGGATCGAGAGAGGGACGACGTCGTCTGTAAGACGCCCGACAACGTCGCAGTGTCGATGCTTCGAATCATTGGTTCTTCGAGCCCCGGTCGCCGCAATACGGCGTACATTCCGGTTCGTCTCCCCCAAGGCCGGCTTGCCGCGCGATCCGAAGGTGCTGCTTGGAAACATCGAAGCTCTATCTCGGCATTCGAATCATCGGCGCATTCCTGCTCGCCCCGGTCGTTTCGCCCGCGCCCGCCGAGGCGCTGGTGCCGTCCGGGGCGATCGTGACGATCGCCGGCAACGGCTCCGGCGGCTACTCCGGCGACGGCGGCCCGGCCACGTCCGCGGCCATCGGAACCCCGTACGGCACTGCAATCGGTCCGGACGGCGCGGTCTACTTCGTGGACGGGGCGCACCTCCGGATCCGCCGCATCGATCCGGCCACGGGCACCATCACGACGATCGCGGGCATCGGTCTGCCGCCAGGTGGCTATCTGGATGACGGGCCCAACGGAGACGAGGGGCCCGCGACGAGCGCGCAGATCGGCGACGGGATCACCCTCGCGATCGATCGCGCTCGGGGCCAGCTCTATCTGCCGAGCACCAGCCTCCTGCGCGTGCGAAGGGTGGATCTCGCCACCGGGATCATCCACGCCTTCGCGGGCGACGACATGAACGACGACCACCCGGGCCCCTCGGACGGGGACGGCGGGCCGGCCCTGAACGCATTCTTGATGTGGCCAACGGGGCTCGCCGTCGGGCCCGGGGGCGACGTGCTGATCACGGACGGCCCGCCCACCCACCGGCTCCGCAGCGTGGAC
>JALOQG010000117.1 GCA_025453505.1 Myxococcota bacterium
GGCCGCGAGTGGGGCGAGTTCGGCTTCGAGGAGTTCCTCGAGACGAAGGCGCTGCTCGGGTACACGCCCGCCTAGACGCCCGCATCCCTCCATCCCGGCCCCGCGTCAGCATGGCTTGACGCGGGGCCGGTCGTTTCCGCACCCTGCGTTCGGGTGAGAGGGGAAATGGCCAGAGCCAAGGCGACCTACGACGAGAAGTCGATCCAGACCCTCGACGCGCTGGAGCACATCCGGCTGCGCAGCGGCATGTACATCGGCCGCCTCGGCGACGGCTCGCAGCCGCTCGACGGCATCTACGTGATGCTGAAGGAAGTCGTCGACAACGGTATCGACGAGTTCATCATGGGAGCCGGCAAGAAGATCGAGATCCGCCGCGAGGGCGAGGCGGTCACGATCCGCGACTTCGGCCGCGGCATCCCGCTCGGCAAGCTGGTCGACTGCGTCTCGCAGATCAATACCGGCGGCAAGTACAACGACGACGTCTTCCAGTTCTCGGTCGGCCTGAACGGCGTCGGCACCAAGGCCGTCAACGCGCTCTCGCAGCGCTTCACGGTGACGAGCTGGCGCGAGGGCAAGTTCCGCCGTGCGTCGTTCGCGCGCGGCCGCATCGTCGACGACGAGACGGGCAAGGCCGACGCGCGCGACGGCACCGAGGTCCGCTTCGAGCCGGATCCCGAGATCTTCGGCCGCTTCGCGTGGAACGAGGACTTCGTCGCCGACCGGCTGCGCTACTACGCGTTCCTGAACGCCGGACTCACGCTCGAGTACCAGGGCCAACGCTTCCATTCGACGGGCGGTCTCGCCGACCTGCTCGCGCACGAGATGGGCGGCGAGGAGCCGCTCTACCCGCTCGTGCACTGCCAGCAGGAGCGGCTCGAGTTCGCGTTCACCCACACGCACGCCTACGGCGAGACCTACTACTCGTTCGTCAATGGCCAGTACACCAACGACGGCGGCACGCACCAGAGCGCCTTCCGCGAAGGCGTGCTGAAGGCCGTCAACGAGTATTCGGGCAAGTCGTTCGCGGGAGAGGACGTGCGCGACGGCATCGTCGGCGCCGTCGCGGTCAAGGTGCAGGATCCCCTCTTCGACTCGCAGACCAAGACCAAGCTCGGCACCGACGTGCGCGCCTGGATCGTCCCGGCCGTCAAGGACCGCGTCGTGCGCTGGCTGCACGAGCACAAGGAAGACGCCGAGAAGCTGCTCGACAAGGTCCGCCAGAACGAACGCGTCCGGAAGGAACTGAACGCCGTCAAGAAGGACGCGCGCGAGCGCGCCAGACGCGTCGCGATCCGCATCCCGAAGCTGACCGATTGCCGCCAGCACTACGACGAGCCGAAAGCGAAGCGCCGCGAGGACTCGACGCTCTTCGTCACCGAGGGCGATTCGGCCGGCGGCGTGATGATCCAGTGCCGCGACGTCGAGACGCAGGCGGTGTTCAGCCTGCGCGGCAAGCCGCTGAACTGCCACGGCCTGCAGCGCGACGCGATCTACAAGAACGAAGAGCTCTACAACCTGATGCGCGCCATGGGCATCGAGGACGGCATCGAGGGCCTGCGCTACGCGCGCATCGTCATCGCCACCGACGCCGACGTCGACGGCATGCACATCCGCAACCTGCTGCTGACCTACTTCCTGCGCTACTTCGAAGATCTGGTCATCAAGGGTCACGTCTACATCCTCGAGACGCCGCTCTTCCGCGTCCGCAACAAGAAGGAGACGCGCTACTGCTTCTCCGAGGCCGAGCGCGACACCGCCGCCGCGGAGATCCGCGGCCACGAGATCACGCGCTTCAAGGGCCTCGGCGAGATCAGCCCGCACGAGTTCGGGCCCTTCATCTCCGGCTCGATGCGGCTCGGGCAGGTCAGCGTCGCCGGCATCGGCGAGATCGCGCGCTCGCTCGAGTTCTTCATGGGCAAGAACACGCCGGAGCGCCGCAACTTCATCGTCGACAACCTCGCGACGGACGTGGTCTAGTCCGTGACCCGCCTCGACGCGGTCATGCGCCGCAACTTCATCGATTACGCCAGCTACGCGATCCTCGACCGCGCGATCCCGGATCTGCGCGACGGCCTGAAACCCGTGCAGCGCCGGCTGCTCCACACGCTCTTCGAGATGCACGACGGCCGCTACCACAAGGTGGCCAACGTGATCGGCGAGACGATGAAGCTGCACCCGCACGGCGACGCGTCGATCCGCGACGCGCTCGTCGTGCTGGCCAACAAGGACTTCTTCATCGACCGGCAGGGCAATTTCGGCAGCGTGCTGACCGGGCACAGCGCCGCCGCGCCCCGCTACATCGAGTGCCGGCTCACGCCGCTCGCGCTCGAGACGATGTTCAACGACGCGCTGACCGAGTTCGTGCCGAGTTACGACGGCCGCACGCGCGAGCCGGTCTCGCTGCCCTCGAAGCTGCCGGTGATCCTGATGCTCGGCGCCGACGGCATCGCCGTCGGCATGGCCACGCGAATCCTGCCCCACAACCTCGTCGAGCTGTGGGAGGCGCAGATCGCGCACCTCTCGGGCAAGCCCTTCCAGCTCTTCCCGGACTTTCCGCAGGGCGGCAAGGCGGACGTCTCGGAGTACGACGACGGCCGCGGCCGGATCGCCGCACGCGCGGTGCTCGACGCGCCGGACCCGCGCCGCATCGTGATCCGCGCGGTGCCCTACGGCACCACGACCGAGAGCGTCGTCGCTTCGATCGAATCGGCGATCCAGCGCGGTCGCGTCCAGATCGCCGCGATCCACGACTACACGACCGATCACGTCGAGATCGAACTCGAGCTCTCGCGCGGCGCCCGCGCCGACGACGTGATCCCGCAGCTCTACGCGTACACCGAGTGCTCCGTGCAGGTGTCGTCGAACATCGTCGTGGTGCGCGACCGCAGACCGGTCGAGATGACGGTCTCGGAGATCCTGCGCGAGCTGACGGACCAGCTCCGCGAGCGGCTGCGAGCGGAGCTCGTCTGGGAGCAGGAGCAGCTCACCGCGCGCAAGCACTGGCTGACGCTCGAGCGCATCTTCGTCGAGCAGAAGGTCTACCGCGGCCTCGAGACCGCGCGCACCGCGGAAGCCGTCACCGAGCAGGTGTGGACCGGCATGAAGAAGCACCAGAAGCTCTTCGTGCGGCCGATGACGGACGACGACGTGAAGCGCCTGCTCGAGCTGCGCATCCGCCGCATCTCGGCCTTCGACATCGATCAGAGCAAGGCCGAGGAAGCCGAGATCGACGGCAAGCTCGGCGTCCTCGCGAAGAAGCTCGCCAACATGAAGGCGACCTCGATCGCGTACGTGAAGGACCTGATCGCGCGCCATGGCAAGCAGTACCCGCGCCGCACGCGCCTCGGCGCGTTCCAGGAGATCGACAAGAAGGCCGTCGCCAGGCCGAACGTGAAGCTCGCGTGGGACGCCGACAGCGGCTTCTTCGGCTCCACGATCAAGGGCGACAAGTTCCAGATGAGCGTCTCGGAGTTCGACCACGTGCTGCTCGTCGCCGACGACGGCTCCTACCGGATCGTGCAGGCGCCGGAGAAGCTGCTGATCCCCGGCAAGCTGCTGCACGCCGCGGTCTTCGACGCCGAGAAGGGCGCGGCGTTCACGGTGATCTATCGCGACCGGCAGCGCTTCGCGTTCGGCAAGCGCGTCGCGATCCAGGGCTTCATCCGCGGCAAGGAATACCTGTTGATCAAGGACAAGGCCGGCAAGGTCGATCTGCTGCTGCCCGGCGACGCACAGGGGATCCTGCACCTCAAGTTCGCGGCGATGAAGCGCCAGCGCGTGCACGAGGCGATCTTCGATCTGGCGGAGCTCGAGACCACCGGCGTCGCGGCGCGCGGCGCGCGGCTCGCGCCGAAGCCGGTGGCGCAGATCAAGCTCGCCGAGAAGCCCACGCCGACGAAGCCCCCGCGCGGCGGCGGAAAGAAGGGCGAGCAGACCGCGCTCTTCTAGCCGCGCGTGCGCTCGCCGTTCGAACCGGTACCGCGTACGGTCGCGTCGTGGCGAGCGACCCGGCGCGCAGCGAAGGAGTCATCCGTGGCCCGCGTGAAGCTCCGCGTGTACTTCCCCGGTGAACACTCGCTCGGCCCCGGCAAGGTCGCGTTGCTCGAGGCGGTTCGCGAGCAGGGATCGATCTCGGCCGCGGCTCGCACGCTCGGAATGGCCTACCGGCACGCGTGGATCCTGCTCGACGACCTCAACCGCTGCTTCAAGACGCCCGTGGTGCAGACCGCGACCGGCGGTGCGGCGGGCGGCGGTACGACGCTGACGCCGCTCGGCGAGGAAATCGTGGTCCGCTACCACCGGATGCAGCGGCGCACCGAGCGCGCGATCGCCGGCGAGATCGCCGCGCTCCAGTCCCGGACGCGGCGTCGCGCAGCCTCGCCCTGATCCGGCGGAACTGTCCTGGGGCCTGCGCCGGGGACGGCGGCGACGGAGTTAGGACGGATCAGGGCTGGAAGACGGGCTGCCGTCCTTCGCCCGGCAGCGGTTCGGTGCGCAGCTCGGCGTACACGCCGAAGTGATCGCTCGGCCAGACGCCGCCTTCCGCGTCGTCGCACACGACACGACATGCATCGATCAGCCCGAGTCCCTGTGACGTCGGGTAACCCACGAAGACGTAGTCGATGCGGCGCGCGGGTTCGAGCGCCGTGCGCGCGTACGGATTGCGGTTCGACCACGTCGTCCCGTCGGGCTCGCGCGGGACCGGCGTGCCGCCCTCCCCCGCCACGCGCCAGGCGTCGTGGAAGTACACGCTGCGGCCGTCGATCGCGTGCCCGCCGGTGAGGAAGCGGATCTCGTCGGAGTCGGGCTCGGCGTTGAAGTCGCCGACGAGCACGGGCGGAAAACCGCCCTGGGGCCGCCACGCGACGACCTGCTTCGCGACTTCGGCCACCTGCCGGCAGCGCACGGCGCCGTGATGGAACTTCCAGTGCAGGTGCGTGCACGAGAACGCCAGCGTGCCGAACGGCGCGTCGATCGCGGCGTGCAGCACCGCGCGCGTCTCGGCGTCGCCGCGATCGGGCAGCGGCGACTCCGCGCGCGCGAGGATCGGCCAGCGGCTCGCGATCGCGTTGCCGAACTCGAACTCGCTCGCGCCGCGCCGGAAGCGGCCGGCGCAGACGTAGTCGCGATGCGGCAGCCGGTGTTCGAGCAGCGTCGCGACCTGGTCGAGGCCCGGCGCTCGCAACGCTTCCTGGAAGCCGACGACGTCGGGATCGAGCCGGTCGAGCCAGATGCGGATGCGATCCGCGCGTGCGGACCACGGGCCCTGATCGTGCCAGAGGTTCAGCGTGAGGACGCGCAGCGGCATGCGGCGTTCGGCGTCGACGTCAGTGGAGGGCGGCGGGCTGGCGCAGGGCGAAGGCCGGGATCTCCGCGTCGAAGCGCGTGCCGGATGCCGTGCGCATCTCGTAGCGGCCGCGCATGTCGCCCCACGGCGTCGTCAACGGGCAGCCCGACGTGTACTCGAATGCTTCGCCCGGCTCGAGCACGGGCTGTTCGCCGACCACGCCGGGACCGCGCACCTCCTCGACCTTGCCGGTGGCGTCCGTGATCACCCAGTGACGAGAGAGCAGCTGCACCGTCTCCTCGCCGAGATTGCGGATGCGCACCGTGTAGAGGAAGAACCAGTTTCCCTGCGACGGCGACGAGTGGTCGGCGGAGTAGACCGCATCGACTTCGACGCAGATTCCGTTGGTCGTGGCTTCGGCCGTGGACACGTTCGCGACGGTAGCAGCCCCCGCGGCGGGTCGGGTATGTTGCGGCCCCTTCCGCAACGATCGCAAGGAGATCCCTCATGGCTCGTGAAGCCGTCATCGTCGACAGCGTCCGCACGGGACTCGCCAAGGCGGGCCGCGGTTCCTTCAACATGACCGAACCGGTCGAGTACCTGGCGCACACGCTGCGCGCCGTGGTCGAACGCTCCGGCATCGATCCGCTCGAGATCGAGGACGTGATCACCGGCACCGGCTTCCCCGAAGGTTGCCAGGGCATGAACATGGCGCGCATCGCCGCGATGGCGGCGGGCTTCCCGAAGGAGGTCGCGGGCACCACGGTGAACCGCTTCTGCTCGTCGGGATCGCAGGCGATCATGATGGCCGCACAGCGCATCCACGAAGGCGCCGACGTCGCGATCGGATCGGGCGTCGAGACGATCACGATGATGACCGACGGCACGCAGAACACGCACCGCCTCGCGAACAAGACTGCAGCCGAGCGCTTCCCGGGTCTCTACTACCCGATGGGCATGACCGCCGAGATCGTGGCGGAACGCTACAAGGTGTCGCGCGAGGACCAGGACGTGTACGGCCTGCAGAGCCAGCAGCGCTACGCCGCCGCGCTCGACAAGGGCTGGGTCGCGGAAGAGATCGTTCCGATGAAGGTCACGCGCAAGGTGCAGAACAAGGGCGAGGCACCGTTCGAAGAGGAGGCCGTCGTCGATCGCGACGAGTGCAACCGCCGCGAGACGACGCTCGAGGGTCTGCAGAAGCTGAAGCCCGCCTTCAAGCCCGACGGAACGATCACCGCCGGCAACGCGTCGCAGCTCTCGGACGGCGCGTCGGCGACGCTGGTGATGAGCGCCGAGCGCGCCAAGCAGCTCAATCTGAAGCCTCTCGGCATCTACCGCGGTTCGGCGGTGGCCGGCTGCGGCCCCGAGGAGATGGGCATCGGCCCGATCTTCGCGGTGCCGAAGCTGCTGAAGCGCCACGGCCTCACGATGCGGGACATCGACATCGTCGAGCTGAACGAGGCATTCGCCTCGCAGCTGCTGCACTGCCAGCGCGTGCTCGAGATCCCGAACGAGAAGCTGAATCCGTGCGGCGGCTCGATCGCGATCGGACATCCCTACGGCATGACCGGTTCGCGCCTGACGGGCCTGCTGCTGCGCCACTTGAAGCGCACCGGCGGCCGCTACGGGATCGTGACGATGTGCGTCGGCGGCGGACAGGGCTTCGCCTCGCTCTTCGAAGCGGCTTGAGTCGATGAGCGTCGCGTACGAGCTCGTCGGGGCCGTCGCCGTCGTGCGCGTGGACGATGGCAAGGCCAACGCCTTCTCCTTCGCGCTGATCGACGCCCTGCACGCGGCGTTCGATCGCGCGGAGAAGGAAGCGAAGGCCATCGCGTGGATCGGCCGCGCCGAGCGCTTCTCGGGCGGCTTCGATCTCGGCGTGATGCGCAGCGGCGACGTCGCTGCGGTCGGCAAGCTCGTGCAGGCCGGCGGACGCCTCGCACTGCGCGTCTACGAGTCGCCGCTCCCGGTCGTGATCGGTTGCACGGGACACGCGCTCGCAATGGGAGCGGTCGCGCTGCTCGCGGCGGACTTCCGCGTGGGCGCGCTCGGCGACGTGAAGATCGGACTCAACGAGGTCGCGATCGGCCTCACGCTGCCGACCTTCGCGACCGCACTCGCGCACGAGCGACTTTCGCCGCTGCACCGCCAGCGCGCCCAGGTGCTCGCCGAGATCTACGACGGACCGGGCGCCGTCGCCGCGGGCTTCCTCGACCGCGCCGTTCCGGCGCTCGACGTGGAAGCCGCGACGATCGCCGAAGCGACGCGCTTCGCGGAGCTGCACGCCGGCGCGCACCACGCGACCAAGCGGCGCGTCCGCCGCGCCGCGCTCGAGGTACTGCGCGCGAGTCTCGAAGAGGACCAGACGGGCATCGGCAGCGTCGCGTCCTGATCGATCCGGCGCGGCGCCTCAGCGTGGCGCCGCGCCGATCTCGCCGAGCAGCGACTCCGCCGACCGCGCGACCGCACGCGCGCCGATCGACGTCGCGCTGCGCGCGGCCCGCGCGGCGAGGCGTCGCGCGCGCACGCGATCCACTTCGGAGCCTCGTTGCCAGAGCCATCGCGCGAAATCGCTCTCGACGTGCGCCCGCCACAGGGATGCGCGCATCGAGCGACAGCGATCGAGCGCGGCCTCGAAGAGCGGCTGC
>JALOQG010000118.1 GCA_025453505.1 Myxococcota bacterium
CCCGCCCTCGCACTCGGCTTCGGCGCCGTCTCGTACGGCATCTTCTTCGCCTCGTTCCTGTACCTGGTCGGCTTCCTCGGCGGCGTCGCCGTGCCGAAGTCGGTCGATTCGGGCGACGCCGGTCCCGTCGGCACGGCGCTGCTCGTCAACACCGCGCTGCTGCTGCTCTTCGGCGTGCAGCACAGCGTCATGGCGCGCCCCGGCTTCAAGAAGTGGTGGACGCGCTTCGTCCCGCAGCCGATCGAGCGCAGCACCTACGTGCTGGCGTCGAGCGCCGTGCTGATCGCGCTCTTCGCGTGGTGGCAGCCGATCTCCGCACCGGTGTGGGAGATCACGCACCCGCTCGCGCGCACCGCGATGCTGGCGCTCTTCTTCGGCGGCGTCGGTCTGGTGCTCTTCTCGACGTTCCTGATCGACCACTTCGACCTCTTCGGCCTGCGCCAGGTCGTGCTGCACTTCCGCGGCCGCGACTACAGCGAGAAGCACTTCGTGATGCCGGTGCTCTACCGCTTCATCCGCCACCCGCTCTACGTCGGCTGGATCGTCACGTTCTGGGCGGCGCCGACGATGAGCGCGGGCCACTTCCTGTTCGCGCTGATCATGACCGGATACATCCTGGTGGCGATCCCGATGGAGGAGCGCGATCTCGGCGCGCTGCACGGCGAGTCGTATCGCCGCTGGCGCGAGAGCACGCCGGCCTTCGTCCCGCGCATCAAATCCCGAACCGACCAGCCCACTGCACCGATCGCGTCGCAGTCGGCGTAGATCTCCCACGAGGAGAGAAGGAAACCGAGCCATGGCGGCCGCCGTCCGCATTCCGGGATCGATCGAACAGAGCGCCATCTTCGGCGACGTGGTGGCCCGCGCGGCCAGCTATGCGCCGGAGCGCGTGGCCGAGGGCGCGATCGGAGCGCTCGACCTGCGTCCGACCGACGCGGTGCTCGAACTCGGATGTGGGAGCGGCCGCCTGCTGGCCCGGGTGACCGCGCGCGTGCAGCGCGGCGCGGCGGTGGGCGTCGACCCTTCGCCGCTGATGGTGCGCCACGCGCGGTTTCGCAACCGGCGCTTCATCGAGCGCGGCCTGCTCGAGGTCGAGGTCGGAGCGAGCGGCGACCTGTCGCGCTTCAGCGACGGCCGCTTCGACAAGGTGTACGGCATGCACGTCGTCTACTTCTGGGAGGCGCCCGCGCGCGATCTCGCCGAGATCCGCCGCGTGCTGCGTCCCGGTGGCCGGCTCGTGCTCGGCTTCTGTCCCGACGAGGGCGCGGGCCCCACGCTGGGACCCGACCGCGCGCGCTGCTCGCTGGCCCGCGCCGAGGACTGGTTGATCGACGCGGGCTTCACCGCCGTCTCGGGCCGCTGCGAAATGGCGGACGGACGCGCCCTCGCCTGGCTGATCGCAACCCGATGAAGAGGAACCTCGCGATGAACGTGACCCTCCCGACTCTCGACACGGCGCGCGCCGAGCGCTTTGCGGGACGCATGGTCGAGATCCTGAACGGCGGCGCGCTCGCGCTGATGACGTCGATCGGCCACCGCGCCGGCCTCTTCGACGTGATGGCGCAGCTCGACTTCGCGACGAGCCGCGCGATCGCGGACGAGGCGGGACTCGTGGAGCGCTACGTGCGCGAGTGGCTCGGCGCGATGGTGACCGGCGGCATCGTCGAGCACGATCCCGAGCACGGCACGTACCGGCTCCCGCGCGAGCACGCCGCTTCGCTGACGCGCGACGCGCGTCCCGGCAATCTCGCGACGACCGCGCAGTGGATCGCGCTGCTCGGGTCGGTCGAAGATCGCGTGCTCGAGTGCTTCGAGCGCGGCGGCGGCGTCCCCTATTCCGCGTACGGACGCTTCCATCAGGTGATGGCCGAGGAGAGCGATCAGACCGTCGTGTCGGCGCTCGTCGGCTCGATCCTGCCGCTCGTACCGGGCGGGATCGACGCGCTCGAGCGCGGCATCGACGTCCTCGACGTCGGCTGCGGCAGCGGGCGCGCGCTCAACACGATGGCGGCGGCGTTCCCGCGCAGCCGCTTCGTCGGCTACGACCTCTCGTCCGAGGCGATCGTCTCCGCGCGCGTCGAAGCGCGCGAGCGCGGCCTCGCCAACGCGAGCTTCGAAGTGCGCGACGTCGCGGATCTGAACGACGAGGCGCGCTTCGACCTCGTCACGGCCTTCGACGCGATCCACGACCAGGCGCGGCCCGGCGACGTGCTCGCCGCCGTCGCGCGCGCGTTGCGTCCGGGCGGGGTCTTCCTGATCCAGGAGGTGCGCGGCACCAGCCACGTGCATCTCGACGCCGCACATCCACTCGCACCGCTGCTCTACACCGTCTCCTGCCTGCACTGCATGACGGTCTCGCTCGCCGCCGGCGGCGCGGGACTGGGCGCGATGTGGGGCGCCGAGACGGCCCGGCGCATGCTCGAAGCCGCGGGCTTCCGCGATCTCGCGATGCACGAGCTGCCGCACGACGGCATGAGCATGTATTGCGTCGCGCGTCGGTAGCGCCAGCGCCGTGCGCGGCGCGTTGGCAGCAGTGGCGGCCTCTCGTATGGTCGCCGCGATGATCTTCCGCTTCGGCCGTCATGAGCTCGACGAAGAAGCGGGCGAGCTGCGCCGCGACGGCGACGCGATCGCGATCCAGCCCAAGCCGTTCGCGCTCCTGCGGCACCTGATCCGCGAGCGCGATCGCGTCGTCGAGCACGACGAACTCTTCGAGCTGCTCTGGCCCGGCGTCGCGGTCACGCCGAGTTCGCTGACGCGCGCGGTGAGCGTCGCGCGCGGCGCGATCGGCGACGCCGGCCGCGGCGACGTGCTCAGGAGCATCGCGCGGCGCGGCTACCGCTTCTGCGCCGACGTCGTGGCGATCGACGCCGCGGTGCGTCCCGCGAGCGAGCGAGCGCGGGAGGGCGGCGTCGCGGGCGGCGAGGCCTTCGTCGGCCGCGACGCCGCCCTCGGCCAGCTGCGCGAAGCGTGGACGCAGGCTGCGACGGGACGCGGCGGCCTGGTGCTCGTGACGGGCCCGCCCGGCATCGGCAAGACGCGACTCACGGAAGTGTTCGGCGCCGAGGTCGAGGCGGCCGGCGCACGCCTGCTGGTCGGACGTGCGCGCGAGGGCGAAGGCGTACCGCCGCTGTGGCTGTGGGCCCAGGTCCTGCGCAAGCTCGACGCGAAGGCGCTGCCGGATCTCGCGCTCGAGCTCGCGGGCGACGCGACCGAGCCACGCGACGAGGGCGCGCGCTCCCCCGCGCAGAGCCGCTTCCTGCTCTTCGACGGCGTGACGCGCGCCCTCGCCGACGCGAGCCGCACGCAGCCGCTGGTGATCGTGCTCGAAGACCTGCAGTGGGCGGGATCGGCGTCGCTGCGGCTGCTCGAGCACGCGAGCTTCGAGATCGGCGATGCGGCGCTGCTCGTCGTCGCGACGCTGCGCGACGAAGCGCGGCCGCGCGCGCATCCGGTCGAGCGCACGCTCGCGACGCTGCGGGCGCAGGCGCTCACCCGCGAGATCGCGCTGCGCGGCTTCTCGCGGCGCGAGGTCGCGCAACTGCTCGAACGCGCGCTCGGGCGCCCCGCCCCGCCCGACTTGAGTTCCGAGCTGGCCGCGCGTACCGACGGCGTACCGCTGCTGCTGCGCGAAGCACTGCGCCTGCTCCGCGAGCGCGGCGATCTACGCCAGCCCGAGGGCGTCCGACGCTGGGCCGTGTCGCTCCCCGGGCAGGCGCTCGATCTGATCCGGCGTCCCCTCGAGCGGCTCTCGCCGCGCTGCGCCGCGCTGCTCGCCGCGAGCGCCGTACTCGGACGCGAATGGCCGCTCGCGATCGCCGCGGCCGTGGCCGGGATCTCGCGCGAGGCCGCGCTCGACCTCGTGGACGAAGCCGAAGCGGCGGGCGTCGTCGAGCGCGCCGCGGACACGGCTCCCGCCACGACCTGGCGCTTCTCCCACGCGCTCTACCAGGAAGCGGTCTACGCGGCGCTGCCGGCCGGCCGTCGCGCGCGTCTGCACGCGCAGGCGGCCGACGAACTCGAACGCCGCCACGGCGCCGCCGCCGAACGCGTCGTCGCGGAGCTCGCGCATCATCACCACGAGGCGCTCGCCGTCGGCGATCCGGAACGCGCCTTCGCGGCCGCGACGGCGGCGGCGGCGCACGCCGCGCGCGTGTGCGCGTTCGAGCAGATGGCGACGCACTACGCGCAGGCGCTCGACGCGCTCGATCACGCCGAGCCGATCGACGCCGTGCGGCGTCTCGAGACGCTGCTCGCACTCGGCGAGGCGCTGCGCCTGTCGGGGGACCGTGGGCGGCGTCGCAGCGTGTTCGAACGCGCGATGGCCGCGGCGCGAACGCTCGAGCGCCCGGTCGACTTCGCGCGCGCCGCGATCGGGTTCTGCGATCTCTCCGAGTGGGCGCCACGCGACGCGGAGGCGCGCGGCGCACTCGAGGAAGCGCTCGATCGCCTCGGCGCCGAAGCGCCCGTCGAGCGCGCGCGCGTGCTCGTGCGCATCGCCTACCTCGGCGCGAGCGGCCGACGGGATCCGGAGAGCGAAGCCACCGCGCGGCGCGCGATCGAGGAAGCGCGCTGCGCGGGCGATCCGGACGCGCTGCAAGAGGCGCTCTACACCTTCCACTTCCTCGCCGGCAGCCCGCACCGGCTGGAGGAACGCGCGGTCCTCGCGCCCGAGATCGTCGCGGCGGCGCGGCGCTCGGTGCAGCGCGATCCCGCCGTGATCGCGCTGGTGGATGCGGCGAGCGATCGCCTCGCGCTCGGCGACGCGCAGGGCGCGCATCGCGCGCGCAAGCAAGCCGAAGAGATCGCCGGCCCGAACCCGCATCTCGGCATGCTCTGGCATCTGCGAACCTACGACGCCGGTGTCGCACAGATGGAGGGACGTCGCGAGGACGCGGAGCGTGGAATCGCGGAGGCCCTCGCGATCGGCACGCGCATCGAGCATCCGTTCACGCGCGGCGTCTGGATCACGCAACACGTCGAACTCGCGCGCGATCGCGAGCGCTGGCAGGAGGTGGTGGACGCGATCGATCTCGGCGCCACCACGCCGTGGCTCGGAGCGATCGCCGCGCGCGCGCTGCTCGCGCTCGGGCGCGAACGCGAGGCGCGCGGCGTGCTCGACGCGCTCGCCGCGCGCGGCTTCGACACGGTCCGCCGCAACGTGCGCTGGACCAAGACGCTGATCGAGATCACGGGCCTGTGCTGCGATCTCGGCGACGCGGCGCATGCGGCGCCGCTGCGCGAGCTGCTCGCGCCCTTCGACCGGCTGCACGGCGTCCTACCGGTTCCGGTCTGTTACGGCGGCCCGGTCGCGCACGCGCTCGCGCGCCTCGCCGCGCTGCTGGGCGATACGGACGCTGCCGCCGGTCACTACGAAGACGCCCTCGCCGGGGCCGAAGCGCTCGGTGCGCGACCGGCGCAGGCGCGCATCCTCGCCGATCACGCGGCGCTGCTCGCGCGGCGCGGCGATCGGCGCGGCGCGCGCCCGCTGGCGGAACGCGCGCACGCGCTCGCTCGGGATCTCGCAATGCCGGCCCTGGCGGACCGCGCCCAGGCGATCGCGAGCCGGTAGCATCGCCGCATGAGCGACACCGACCCGCGCGGCCCGCTGCGCTTCTACTTCGACTTCCTCTCGTCCAACGCGTATCTCGCGTGGATCGCGCTGCCCGCGCTCGCCGAGCGGCACGGCCGCCGCATCGAGCTGGTGCCTGTGTTGTTCCCGAAGCTGCTCGAAGCCTACGGCCAGCTCGGACCGGCCGAAGTGCCGCCGAAGATGCGCTGGATGGCGCGCAACAACCTGCGCAAGGCGAAGCTGCTCGGCGTCACGCTGCGGCCGCCGGCGTTCCATCCCTTCAATCCGCTGCTGGCGCTACGCATCTCGTCGCTGGATCTCGACGACGCCGCGCGCGCGCGTCTCGTGTCGGGACTCTTCCGCGCCGTCTGGACCGATCGGCGCCACGCGTCGGACCCCGCCGTCGTCGCCGCGATCGCGGACGCAGCAGGGCTCGACGGAACGGCGCTCGTCGCGGCCGCGCAGACGTCCGAAGCGAAGGATCGCCTGCGCCGGCAGACCGCGGACGCGCTCTCGGTGGGCGTGTTCGGCGTACCCACGGTGCGCGTCGATGGCGAACTCTTCTTCGGCTACGACGACTTCGACTTCCTCGAACGATTCCTCGCCGGCAACGATCCGCTCGACGCGACGGAGGCCGCGATCTGGACCGGCCCGCAACGCCCTTCGGCAATGCGCCCCGAACACCGCGCCCGGCTCGCACGCGACGAGACGCAGGACTGAGTCACTCGCCCTCCGGCTCCTCGACTCCTCCGATCCGATACAGCACGGCGAAGTCGCTGCGCGCGACGACCGGCAGATCCAGCTGCCAATCCGGCGGCGCGAGTACGTCGCGGAATCCGAAGCGGTCCGCGAGCGCGCGCCATTGTCCGGAACTGCGCCGCGTCCAGGTCCGCCACGTCAGATCCGGATCGACGACGGTCAGGTTGCGGGAGCGGTGCGGGGGCTTGAAGAAATCCACGCCGTAGACGCCGTCCACGATGCGCGCCACGGCGGGACTGCCGTCGGGCGCGTACGGCAGCATGTCGATCGCGTTCGGATCGAGCAGTAGCGGCCTGCGCGTCGCGAACTGGATCCGCGTGAGGCCCGGCGCGACGACGAGCGTGCCCGTCCCCTGCGAAGCCGCCGCGAGCGCGGGCTCGTTGCTCCGGTCGTAGAGGCGGGCGGCGCGCTTCGGCGCTCCGCGCGCGCTCGCGCCGATCGCGACGACGAACGCGAGCGCGACGCCGACCCAGACCGCGCCTTCGATCCAGCGCACCGCGGCGGGAGCGCGCCCGGCGCCATCCGCCGGCGCGGGATATCGCGCGGACAGCACCACGGCCACGAGGCCGATCGCCGGAACGCCCCATTCGACCAGCCACGGCCGGGCGTAGTGGAGCAGCGACAGGGCACCGAGCGCGACGAGCGCCGCGCGTGCGAACGCGGAGTCGCGCCGCACACCGAGCGTCGCGACGACGAGCGGCACGAACGCCAGCATCGGCAGGTTGAGGACGCGCGCCGGCATCGCCGCCACCAGGACCGACGGCATCGCGCTCGCGGGAACGGCGTTGCGCAGCAGCGCGAAGCCGACGCCGAGCAGCGCGCACAGTGCGTAGACCCGCAGCAGCAGCACCGCCGCGGGGCGTGCCGTCCGCACGCTCCGCTGGAGCGCGAGCAGCACACCGATCCCCAACAGGAAGCCGTTCCAGGAGACGAGCCAGACCGCGCCGCGATGGCCGTCCCAGTCGCGCATGTACGCGACCATGTGGCGGCTCACCTCGGCGGCGTCCACCGCCGGACCGGGCGTCTGGCCCGCCGCGTGCACGACCAGGCTGATCGCGGCCACGGCGATGCCGAACGCGCCGCCGACGGCGAGTTCGGACAGATGCGCGCGGGTCCATCTCGCAGCGAGGAGCAGACACAGGGCCGTGACGGCGCCGACCCAGAAGCCGAGCGACGGATGGATCGCGGGCGCCATGCCGAGGAGGAAGGCGCCGAGCCGCACGCGTCCCGCGCCGAGCACCGAGATCGCCAGCAGCGCCCACGCGAGCCCCGCCATCCCGTAGGTGTGCGGAGCGCCCAGCAGCAGGATCGGATAGTTGAAGCCCCAGCGAATGGGATCCAGCAGCCAGAGGACGAGCGGCGAAGCGATCGCGAGCAGGAGCGGCGCGCCGCACGCCCAGGCGAACGCGGCGATCGCCGCGAAACCGAGCGCTCCGACGACGCCCGACATCGCGAACGCGAGCGCGCGTTCCGAAACGCCCGCGGCCAGCGGCAGCGCGAGCAGTGGATGCCAGAGCGTCCAAACGCGCTGCTGATACAGACCGAACGGATTCTCCGGCGGATACGCTACGACGCCGG
>JALOQG010000119.1 GCA_025453505.1 Myxococcota bacterium
CCGCACGAGCCCGCTCTCGAGCGCATAGACGGAGCCCGGTCGCGAGCAGGGGGTGAGCACCGTTTCACCGGGGCCGAAGCGGGTTCGCTTCGCATCGCGCTGCAGCGACACGAGCTCACCAGCGGACAGGTCGCGAAGCCAGGGAATCTCGCGCAGTCGTCCGATCTCGAACATCGTTCCTCCCACCGCCGCGCCTTCGACGCCTCCGCCCGGAGGCCCGCCCGCTCGGCTCTCGATTCGGGCCTCTCGAGCTGCAACCCCTGTGCCTCCCTGGGACGCGCGTACGCGCGCCCAACTGCGACAAGGACGCCCAGCGCGCCTTTTGGGCATGGACTCCGTGTCCCAGGTCGGACACGCAGCGCAGCCGCTCGGGCGTGCCGGGCGGCACGTGGTCTGCAAGCCTTGGCCGCGACCGGAAGGGAGTGCGTGCGTGGACGAACATCCCGGCACCTGGCCCGTCTCGGCGGCGATGTCCGCGGAGTTCGCATCCCTGCGTGCCGAGGACAGGCTGGATCTCGCCGACCAGGTCATGCAGCTCGGCCGCGTGCGCCACATGCCGGTGATCGACGCCGATGGGCGCGTGATCGGAATCGTGTCGCACCGCGATCTGCTCGAAGCTTCGCTCAGCCGGTTGCTCGCACTCGATCCCGCGGCGCGACGCGCCTTTCTCGGCTCCGTCGAGATCGCGCAAGTGATGACGCGACACGTCGAGACGATCGCGCCGGACGCGACGCTCGCGCGCGCCGCGGAGCGCATGTTGCACCACAAGATCGGCTGCCTGCCGGTCGTGGGCGGCGACGGCGTGATGATCGGGATCCTGACCGAGACGGATCTGCTGCGCTGCGCTTACGGCGAGCACCCGGCGGGCGGGTCACCGCCTGCCTGACGCGGCGATGGCGGGCCCGAGCGCCCGCCTCACCCGGGACGCGGTCATCCTCATCCAGCGGGCCTCGCTCGTGGCGGCTCTCGCGGGCTGATTTCGCCCCCGCCACGCGCGAGGTTATGTTGCCGCCGGTATGAAGGAAGACCTCGAG
The DNA here is from genome assembly GCA_025453505.1 of Myxococcota bacterium. Classification (GTDB taxonomy): domain Bacteria; phylum Myxococcota_A; class UBA9160; order UBA9160; family PR03; genus PR03. The sequence goes on from JALOQG010000119.1 coordinate 1,035, forward strand.
GAACGTCTCGCCTTCCTCGGCTGGAGCGAGACGGATCTGCGCGTCCTCGCGGCGCTGGAGCCCTCGCTCGAGCACCACGCGGATCGCTTCGTCGCTGCGTTCTACCGGCATCTGCTCTCGTTCGAGGGCACCCGGGAGCTGCTGCGTTCCCCCGAGGTCAAGGAGCGGCTGCTCTCCAAGCAGAAGGAGTACGTGCTCAGCCTCGGCGCGACGCCGATCGACGATGCGTATTGCGAGGAACGGCTCCGGATCGGGCGCGTGCACGAGCGCATCGGTCTCGAGCCGCGCTGGTATCTGGGCGCCTACTCGCTCTATTTCTCGCTGCTCGCGCCGGCCGTCACCGAACTCCACCACGAAGATCCGACGGCCGCCTCGAACGCACTCGTGTCGCTGGTGAAGCGCCTGGTGCTCGACGCCGAACTCGCGATCGAGGCGTACAACGTCGCCCACGAGGCCAAGCTGACGCATCTGAACCGCGAGCTCGCGGAAGCCAGCCGCAATCTCGCGCGCGAGCAACGCGCCACCGAGAAGGAGCTGCGCCAGACGGAACGGCGCGCGCAGGCCGCGGAGAGCCTTGCGTCGGTCGCGACGCTGGTCGCGGGACTCGCGCACGAGATCGGCACGCCGATGGGCGTGATCCGCGGCCACGCCGAGGCGCTCGAGGGCGCCGTCCAGGGCGAGAAGGCGCAATGGCGGCTGCGCACGATCCGCGACCAGATCGACCGCATCTCGACGATCATCCAATCGCTGCTCAACATCGCGCGGCCGCGCCAGGCGGTGCGCGTGCCGGTCGCGTTGGCGGACGTCGCCGACACGGCGATCGCGTTCCTCTCGGAAAAGATCCGAGTGCGCGGGGTATCGGTCGAGCGCGCGTTCCAGTCCTGCGCCGCCGTGCGCGGCGATCCGGACAAGCTGCAGCAGCTCTTCCTGAACCTCTTCCTCAACGCGATCGACGCGATGCCGGAGGGCGGCACGTTGCGCGTCGCGATCGCGCCATGCGCGAACGGCGAGATCGAAGTGCGCGTCGCCGACACCGGCATCGGCATCTCGGGAAGCGACCTGCCCCACATCTTCACGCCGTTCTTCAGCACCAAGCCGGCGGGTCGCGGCAGCGGTCTCGGTCTCGTCGTCGCAGCGGGAATCGTCGGCGACCACGGCGGGCACATCGACGTGCAGAGCGAGATGGGCCGCGGCGCCGAGTTCGTGATCGGCCTTCCGGCCGACGCTCAGGAAGCGGGCGAAGCCCCCGCGTCGTAGACGCGCCGCAACAGATCGCTCTCCAGGACGAGCCCGATCAGGCGAGGCTCGGTGGGCGCCAGGACGACGGGGATGCACGCGAGACCCGCCGCGAGCATGCGCGCGGCGACGCTGTGCAGGCTGTCGTCCGGCAGCGCAGACGGGGCGCGGCGGTCCATCAGGGCGATGACGGAGCGACCGCCCGGCGTCGGGCGCCGGATCTCTTCGAGCGAGGCGCGCAGCAGCTCCGCGTGGTCGAGCAGGCCGAGCAGCAGGCCGTGTTCCGCCACGGGGAGGTGCCGCATGCGGGCGAGCCGCATCAGATGGGCCGCCTCGACCAGGCTGGCGTCCGGCGCGGTCGCAATCCACCGCCGCCGCATCAGCGACGACACCGGCGCCTCGGCACTCCACGCTGCGGCTGTGGCCGATCGGCTCGTCGTAGAGTCCACGCCGGCCTCCCATGCAGTGGATGTGCCAGCCATCTCGGCACCTCCGAGAGGGCTCGTTGGGCCGACCCGATGTGACAGAGCGCCCCGAGCTGTGGAGAATGGCCACGTAAGGCGGAGTGGATCCGTCTTTCTCGGCTCTCCCAAGCCCGCGCGGGCGTGGCACGCATCGTGCTCCGCAGGTCCTTGCATATGTCGGATGGACGATCCGTACTCGTGGTCGATGACGACGCGGCGATGCGCGAGATGGTCGTCTCGTTGCTCGACGATCAGGGCATCCATGCGCGCGCCGCGTCGAGCGCCGACGACGCGATCGAACGCCTCACCGAGTTCGACTGCGACGTCGTGCTCTCCGACATCCGCATGCCGGGTCGCACCGGCATCGAGCTGCTCGGCCAGATCCGCGAGCTGCGTCCCGATACGCCCGTCGTACTGATGACGGCTTTCGGCAGCATCGATTCCGCCGTCGAGGCGATGCACGCAGGCGCCTTCGACTACGTCACCAAGCCCTTCCAGCGCGATGCGCTGCTGCTGACGCTCGAGCGCGCTTTCGAACGGCGCGCGCTCGAGGAGGAGAACCGGCGCCTGCGTCGCGCCGTCGACCAGACCTCGTCGTTCGGCGAGCTGATCGGCAACAGTCCCTCGATGCGCGAGATCTTCGCGCTGATCCGCAAGATCGCGAGCAATCGGTCGAGCGTCCTGATCAGCGGCGAGAGCGGCACCGGCAAGGAGGTCGTGGCGCGCACGATCCACTTCTCGGGCGCTCGCGCGGCGCGCGCGTTCGTGCCGATCAACTGCACGGCGATTCCCGAAGGTCTGCTCGAGAGCGAGCTCTTCGGACACGTGCGCGGCGCGTTCACCGGCGCCCACGTGTCGAAACGCGGCCTCTTCGAGCAGGCGAACGGCGGCACGCTCTTCCTCGACGAAATCGGCGACATGGGCCTCGGCCTGCAGGGCAAGCTGCTGCGCGTGCTCCAGGACCGCGAGATCCGTCCGGTCGGCGGCAACACCTCCGTGAAGGTCGACGTGCGCATCATCGCCGCCACGAATCGCGACCTGCGCGAGGAGATCGAACAGGGTCGCTTCCGTCGCGACCTCTTCTACCGCCTGAACGTGATCCCGATCGAGATCCCCCCGCTGCGCGAGCGGCCGGACGACGTTCCGATCCTCGCGCAGGCGTTCTTGCGCCGGCACGCGGAAGGCCGTGCCGTCCGCTTCACACCCGCGGCGATCGAACGCCTGCAGCGTTGCCGCTGGGAAGGCAACGCGCGCGAGCTCGAGAACCTGATCGAGCGCGCGTTGGCGCTCGTGGACGGACCGGAGATCGGACCCGAGGACCTGCCGATCGAAGGCCTCGCCGCAGCCGTTGCGGAGTCCAGCGAGGATCCGAACCGGCTGCTCGACGACGCGCTCGCGCGCCATCTGACGCTCGCCGAGCTCAGCGATCTGTACATCGATCGCGTGCTCGCCCACACCCACGGCAACAAGGTGCACGCGGCGCGCATCCTGGGTATCAACCGGCGTACGTTGTATCGCCGCGGGGAGCGCAAGGGCGCGGCGGAAGACGAGGAGGAGGAAACGACATGACCCGCTTCCGCTCGATCCTGGTCCCCACCGACTTCTCGGAGCACGCCGAGGCCGCCTTCGATCGTGCGCTCGCGCTGGCGAAAGCGGCGAGCGGCGTCGTACACCTGCTGCACGCGTACGAGATCCCCCTCGGCACGATCCCGCCCTACGGCGTCGCGATTCCGGAGTCCGTGCTGGCCGGCGTGCGCGACGCGGCGGCCCGCCGTCTCGAGAAGGCCGGCGCGCGCGCAGAGGCCGCGGGCGTGCGCTGCGAGCGGCACCTGATGCAGTCGTCCCCTTCGATCGCGATCGCGGAAAGCGCGCGGACGCTCGGCGCGGATCTGGTCGTCATGGGCACGCGCGGCAACACCGGCCTCAAGCACGTGCTGCTCGGCAGCGTCGCCGAGCGAACCGTGCGCACCTCTCCCTGCCCCGTCCTCACGCTCCGGTCCGACAGCGGCGGGGATTCCGCGTGGCGACGCATCCTGGTGCCGCTCGACTTCTCGAAGCCGTCCGAAGTCGCGCTCGATCTCGCGATCCAGCTGGCGCGCGAGAACCAGGGCGAAGTGCAACTGCTGCACGCCTACGAACTGCCGGTCAGCGTGACGATGGCCTACGGCGTCGCGATTCCGCAGACCGTGTGGGAAGGCGTGCAGGAGGCCGGCGCGCAGCGCCTCTCCGAAGCCGCGGACAAGGTCGAGAAGGCCGGCGTACGCGTCAGCATGGCACAGCGCACCGCGCCCGCCGCCGACGCGATCGTCGAGACTGCGGCGACCGCCCACAGCGACATCATCGTCATGTCGACGCGCGGCCTCACCGGTCTCAAGCACGTGCTCCTCGGCAGCGTCGCGGAGCGCGTCCTGCGCACCGCACCCTGCCCCGTCCTCACGCTGAAGGCCGACGCCGCCTGATCAACTCTGCGTGAGCCTGCGGTAGGCATGCAGGTGACGCAGCGCCGCGGCTGCGTCGCCGAGTCGGTCGCACAAGCGCGCCAGATTGAAGTGCGCGTCGGCGCACGTCGCGTCGCAATCGAGCACGTGTTCGTAGGCGGCACGCGCCTCGTCGCTGCGGCCCTGGTCTTCGAGCACGACGGCCAGATCGAAGCCGGCGACGACGTCGCGCGACTCGAGCGCGAGAGCGGCCCGGTAGTGCGACTCCGCATCCGCGAGCCGCCCGGCCTCGTGCTCGAGACAGCCCCAGTTGACGTGCGCGATCGCCAGCTTCGGATCGATCGCGAGGGCGCGGGCGTAGGCGGCGCGCGCCTCTTCGGGCTGTGTCGCTTCGATCTCGCACGCGAATGCGTACCAGCCCTCGGCCGTAGCGGAGACTTCGAGCGCGGGCTCTTCGGCACCGCGTTCGAGCGGCTCGATGCGCGCCGGCGGCGCTGCGGGCGCCGCCACCGGACGCGGCGCGAACGTGAACCAGTATTGCCCCGAGTCGGGACTCCAGACGCGATCGTCCTCGCGGACCACCAGGTGGGAACCCTCGGCGTCGAGCCGCACGCCGCTGATCGGGCGATCGCCCGGCAGGCGCGCCCGCAGACCGCGCACCGCCCGTTCGACGCGGCGCGGCGAGATGCGCGCGCCGGCGAGGCGCGCGACGACGCGCAGGAACACGAGATCCTGGAACGAGAATCGCAATTCGCCGCGGGGACCGCGATCCGGGGCGACGACGCCCCCGCGCACGTAGGCGCGGATCTGCTGCGGCGTGAGACCGAGCAGTCCCGCGACCTGCTCGGCGCTGAACGACGACGCGGTCATCAGGGGGTGTTGGCAGAGCGCGCGGGCGCACGCAAGAGCGGCGCGGCTACTTCTTTGCGCGCGCGCTGCGACCGGTCTTCGGCTTCGCGTCCTGCGCACGCTTCGGGCCACGTCGCGCGGGCTCGGCGTCGAGGCTCGCCTTCAGCGCTTCGACGAGGTCGATCACCTGCGCGGTCGCGGCCGCGGGCGACTCGATTGCGATCGCCTCCTGGCCTTCGACCTTGCGCTGGATGGCCGCCTCGATGCGATCGTGGACGGCGTCGCGGTAGTGCTCGGGATGGAAGGCGTCGCTGCTGATCTGCTCGACGAGCTGCACCGCGAGGTTCAACTCGGCGGGCTTCAATGTGACCTTCGCGCGCTCGACTTCGTCGAACGACTTGAGCTCGTCGGGATAACGCAGCTGCTGCAGCAGCAGTCCGTCCTCGAACGGGCGGATCAGCACCAGGTACTGCTTGCCGCGCGCCGCCCAGCGTGCGATCGCGGCGCGCTCGGTCTTCTGCATCGCCTGCGCGAGCAGCTGGTACGGCTTGTCGCCGCCCTTGTCGGCGCCGAGGTAGTAGGCCTTCTCGTAGAAGAGCGGGTCGACTTCGGAGAGCGGCAGGAACTCGGTGATCTCGATCACCTCGGAGCCGGCCTCTTCGAGCGCGCGCAGTTCTTCGTTCGTGAAGGTCACGTATTGGCCCTTCGCGAACTCGTAGCCCTTCACCAGTTCGTCGCGCGCGACGACCCGCTCGTCCTTCGGGCACCAGTACTGCTGCTTGACGCGCGAGCCGCAGCCGTGCAGCCAGTTGAAGGAGATCTGCGAGCCGGAGGCCTGCGTGGTGAAGAGGCGTACGGGAATCGCCACGAGGCCGAAGGAGATCGTCGCTGCGCCGATCGGTCGTGCCGCCATGGTTCGAGGATCTCCGAGGTGCGAGAGACGGTCAACTCAGGGGACAATCGGCGCGTGGCCGCCCGTCATGAAGCGCGACGCCTCGCCGCCTACCGCCGGAAGCGCTCGGCGGACCGTACGCCCGAGCCCTTCGGCGCCGGCGCGTCGCGGCCGCGCCTCTTCGTGGTGCAGGAGCATCGGGCGCGGCGTCGGCACTTCGATCTGCGCCTCGAGTGGAACGGGGTGCTGCTGTCCTGGGCGGTCCCAAAGGGGCCCTCGCTCGACCCCGCCGAGAAGCGTCTCGCCGTGCGCGTGGAAGACCACCCGACCGACTACGCGGACTTCGAAGGCTCGATTCCGGAAGGCAACTACGGCGCAGGCGCGGTGATCGTGTGGGACAAGGGGCGCTGGCTGCCGCTCGAAGATCCGGCGCGCGGTCTCGAGCGAGGGAAGCTGCTCTTCGAACTCTTCGGCTACAAGCTGCGCGGCGTCTTCACGCTGGTGCGCACGCGACGACGCGGCGCGCGCGAGCCGTCGAACGAATGGCTGCTGATCAAGAAGCCCGACGCCTTCGCGACGTCCGCCCCGCTCTCGCCCGTCTCGGTGCACTCCGGACTCGACGTCGAGGCGCGCGCCGCGGGCGCGAGTCCGGAACCCGCGCTGCTGCGCGAAGCCGCGCGCGCCGGAGCGACACGCCGGCGCGTCTGCCTCGAGTCGGTCCGTCCGATGCTCGCGACGCCGTGGCCCGAGCCGTTCTCCTCCCGCGAATGGCTCTTCGAGCCGAAGTACGACGGTTATCGCGCGCTCTCCGCGCGCGAGGACGATCGTGCGCGCATCGTCTACCGCAGCGGCCGCGACGCGACGGCCCGCTTTCCCGAGATCGCCGCCGCGATCGCCGTGCTGCCCGTCGATCACGCGATCTTCGACGGCGAACTCGTCGTCGCGGACGCGCAGGGACGTCCCTCCTTCTCCGGGCTCCA
>JALOQG010000516.1 GCA_025453505.1 Myxococcota bacterium
CTGCGCGCATTGCGGCGGCGCCGACCTGCACCAGGAGGAGGACGTCCTCGACACCTGGTTCTCGAGCGGGCTGTGGCCCTTCTCGACGCTCGGCTGGCCCGACGCGACGCCGGAGTTCGCGCTCTTCTACCCGACGCAGGTGCTCTCGACCGCGTTCGACATCATCTTCTTCTGGGTCGCGCGGATGATCATGATGGGCCTGCACTTCACCGGTCGGGTGCCGTTCCGCGACGTGTACATCCACGCCCTCGTGCGCGACGAAGAAGGGCGCAAGTTCTCGAAGTCGAAGGGCATCGGCATCGACCCGATGGACGTGATCGGCGCCTACGGCACCGACGCCATGCGCTACACGCTGACGTCGCTCGCCGCGCAGGGCCGCGACATCCGCTTCGGCATGAACGTGATGGAAGGCGGCCGCGCCTTCGTCACCAAGCTGTGGAACGCCGCCCGCTTCTCGCTGATGAACCTGCAGGACCACGACCTGCATGCGCCCTCCGAAGAAAGCTCCCTCTACGATCGCTGGATCCGCTGGCGCATGGACACCGCGATCGCCGAGGCGCACGCCGCTCTCGACGAGTTCCGCTTCAACGACGCCGCGCAGACGCTCTACCACTTCGTGTGGGGCGAGCTGTGCGACTGGTACATCGAGCTGGCCAAGCTCTCGTTCCAGGGCGCCGACGCGAGTGCGCGCCGCGCCGCCCAGCAGACGCTCGTAGCGGTGCTGCGCGGCGCACTGACGGCGCTGCATCCGATCATGCCGTTCGTGACCGAGGAGATCGCGGCGTCGCTGCCCGGCGCGGACGGACGATTCCTGATGCAGGGCGCCTATCCGGCGCCGGGACCGGGTCTCGACGCGGAGTCCGCGCGCGAGATGCAGATCCTGATCGACGTGGTGACGCGCATCCGCCAGGTGCGCGGCGAGTTCGATCTGCCTCCCTCCACGCAGATGCGCGTCCTGTTCCCGCGCGCCGCCGCCTCCTTCGTCGCGCGCCACGAGGCCGCGGTTCGCGCGCTCGCGCGCACGGCGCCGCTCGCGTGCGACGACGAGCCGCCCTCCCCCACCGCGTCGGTGGTGCTGGTGCAGGAGTGGTCGCTGCGCGTCGAGCTCGACGACCCGGCGCTGTTGGCCGACGAGGTGCGGCGCCTGGAGAAGGAGGCCGCGCGCATCGACAAGGACCTCGGCATCACGGCGAAGAAGCTCGACAACCCGAGCTTCATCGAGCGCGCGAAGCCGGAGATCGTGCAGGCCGAACGCGAGAAGCTCGTGAAGCTCGGCGAAGAGGCCAAGACGGTGACCGAGCGCATCGAACGCCTGCGCCGCGCGACCGGAGCGGGCGCGTGAGGCTGCCCGCGCTCCCGCCGCGGTCGGCCTGGCTGCCGCTGGTGGAGCGCGCCCTCGCCGAGGACGTCGGCTCGGGCGACGTCACCAGCGACGCGATTCTCGAGCCGGGCGCCGCCGGCTCCGCTCTCGTCGTCGCGCGACAGCCGCTGGTGGCGTGCGGGCTCGACGTCGCGGAGGCCGTGTTCGCCGCGGTCGACGCCTCGCTCACGATCGAACGACTCTGGAACGAGGGCGAGGCGCGCGAACGCAACCTGCCGCTCCTGCGTGCGCGCGGCTCGCTGCGTTCGATCCTGGTCGCCGAGCGCACGGTGTTGAACTTCCTGGCGCGGCTGTGCGGCGTCGCGACTTTCACGCGCCGCTTCGTGCGCGCGGTCGAGGACACCGGCTGCCGGATCGTCGACACGCGCAAGACCCTCCCCGGCTGGCGCGTGCTCGACAAGTACGCGACCGCCGTCGGCGGCGCCGAGAACCACCGCATGGGGCTCTACGACGCGATCCTCGTCAAGGACAACCACATCGCCGCGGCGGGCAGCGTGGCGAAGGCGGTCGCCGCCGTGCGCGCGAACGCGCCGCCGCACCTGCGCCTGCAGGTCGAAGTCGAATCGGAGGCGCAGGCCGAGGAGGCGCTCGCCGCCGGCGCCGAGTGGCTGCTGCTCGACAATCGATCGCCGGCCGAGCTGCGCGCACTCGCCGAGCGCTTCGCGTCGCGCGCGCTGCTCGAGGCGTCGGGCGGCGTCACGCTCGAGACGGTGCGCGCGGTCGCCGAGACGGGCGTGCACCGCGTGTCGGTCGGAGCGCTCACGCAGACGGCGCCGAACGCGGACGTCGCGCTCGACGCGGACGTCGCGCTCGACGTCGAGCCGGGCGGCGGGAGCGGCGCGTGAACGCCGCCGCGGCGCGCGTGCTCGACGCGCTGCGCGCAGCGGGAACCCACGCCGTGTCGGGAGCTTCGCTCTCCGACGGACTCGGCGTGTCGCGCGCGCAGATCTGGAAACACGTCGAAGCGTTGCGCGCGGCGGGCTACTCGATCGACGGCGAGCCCGGCGGCGGCTATCGCCTCGTCGCGACGCCGGATCGACTCTACGCGGAAGAAGTCCAGCCGCGCCTGCACACGCGCTGGCTCGCGCGAAACTACGTGTGGCTCGACGACACCGATTCGACCAACCGCGTCGGCGCGGAGCTCGCGCGCGATGGCGCCGCACACGGCACCACCGTCGTCGCCGAGGGGCAGAGCGCCGGCCGCGGCCGGCTCGGCCGGCGCTTCTTCTCGCCTCCGTACCTGAACCTCTACACCTCGATCGTGCTGCGTCCGGAACTCGACACCGCGCGCGCACCGACGACGATCCTCGCCGCCGCGATCGCCGTGGCCGAGAGCGTCGAGGCGTTCGTGCCCGACACCGGGGACGTCGAGATCAAGTGGCCCAACGACGTGCTGCTCGGCGGTCTCAAGACCTCCGGCATCTTGATGGAGATGGGCGCGGAGGCGACCCGCGTGTCGCACCTGGTGCTCGGTATCGGCGTCAACCTGAACGTCGACCGGGCGGCGTTTCCGGAGGAGTTCCGCTCCCTCGCGACCAGTCTTTCGACGCAGTGCGGCGCGCGCGTCGACCGGGTGGCCTTCGCGGCGCGACTCTACGATACCCTCGAACACGTGCTCGACGATCATGCCAGCGGAGGCTTCGAGTCCGTGCGCGCGCGCTTCGAAGCGCGCTTCCGGATGCGCGACCGGCGCGTGCGCGTGCTCGACGCCGGCCACGCTGCGGCGCCGGCGCTCGAAGGTGTCGCGGCCGGCATCGACGCCGACGGCGCCCTGCTGGTGGACGGCGACGACGGCCAACGCCACCGCGTCGTGGCCGGCGACGTGACGATCGCCAAGGAGTCGCGCTCTTGATCCTGCTCGCGATCGACATCGGCAACACGAACGTGACGATCGGCACCTTCGACTACGCGAGCGGCGAGGGGCGCCTCGCCGACCACTGGCGCCTCTCGACGCATCGCGAGCAGACCTCGGACGAAGTCGCGATCCAGTTGCGCGCGCTCTTCGACCACGGCGGCATCGCGATCGAGCGCGTCGAGGACGTGATCGTCTCGAGCGTGGTCCCGCCGACGCTGCCGATCTGGGAACGCGTCTGCACCAAGCTCTTCGACAAGGAGCCGCTGCTGGTCGGACCCGGCATCAAGACCGGCATGCCGGTGCGCTACGAGAATCCGCGCGAGGTCGGGGCCGACCGCATCGTCAACGCCGTCGCCGCGCTCGAGCTGATGGGCGGCCCGGTGATCGCGGTGGACTTCGGCACCGCCACCACCTTCGACTGCGTCTCGGACAAGGGCGAGTACCTCGGCGGCGCGATCTTCCCGGGCATCGTCGTCGCGATGGACGCGCTCTTCTCGCGGGCCGCGATGCTGCACCGCGTGGAGCTCGCGCGCCCGCGCGCGGTGATCGGCCGCACGACGACCCAGTCGATCCAGTCCGGGATGCTCTACGGCTACGCGGGCATGGTCGACTCGATGGTGACACGCATCCGCGGCGAACTCGGCGCGGAGGCGCGCGTGATCGCGACCGGCGGACTCGCGGGACGCATCGCCGGCGAGAGCGCGACGATCGAACGCGTCGAGCCGTTCCTCACGCTCGAAGGCCTGCGCCTGCTCTTCGAGAAGAACCGCGCACCGCGAGCGGAGACACCCCGCAAGGAGAAGTAGCGCCATGAAAGACGTTGCCGCCGCCGACACCCGCAACTTCGCCCTCGTCGGTCACGCCGCCGACGGAAAGACCTCCCTCGGCGAGGCGCTGCTCTGGAAGGCCGGCGCGATCCCGGCGCTCGGCAACGTCTCGGCGGGCGCCGGCGCGCTGACCACGCTCCCCGAGGAGAAGGAGCGCCAGGGAGCGAGCGTCACCGCCTCCGTGTTCGGCTTCGACTGGCAGGGCCTCCATCTGACGCTGGTCGACACGCCCGGCGATCCGAACTTCCAGACCGAGGGACAGATCGCGCTGCACGCGCTAGACGCCGCGGTGCTGGTCGTCTCGGCGGCGGACGG
>JALOQG010000517.1 GCA_025453505.1 Myxococcota bacterium
GAGCCCGACTCCGTCACGCGCTCGCTCGGCGAGCCGCGTTTCGACGTCGAGGGACGCGTGCTGATCGCGCGCTTCGGCAAGCTCGTCGTCGCGAACGTCTACTTCCCGAAGGGCAGCGGCAAGGACCGCGACAACAGCCGCGTGCCGTACAAGCTCGACTTCTACCGCGCGCTCTTCGCGCGGGTCGAGAAGCTGCGCCGCAGCGGCCATCGCGTGCTGGTCGCCGGCGACTTCAACACCGCCCACCGCGAGATCGACCTCGCGCGTCCGAAGGAGAACGCGAAGACCAGCGGCTTCCTGCCCGAGGAGCGCGCGGAGATCGACCGCTGGATCGCCGCCGGCTGGGCCGACGTGTTCCGCGCCTTCGTTCCGGACGGCGGTCACTACACGTGGTGGAGTCAGCGCCAGGGCGCGCGCGCGCGCAACGTCGGCTGGCGCATCGACTACGTGCTGGCGTCGCCCACCGCGATGCGCTTCGCGCGCGGAGCGTGGATCGAGCCGAAGACGCTCGGATCGGATCACTGCCCCGCCGGCGTCGAGATGGACGCGGGCATCCTCGCTTGAGTCCCGACCCGCGGCTGACGCCGGCGCGCAAGAGCGTCTACGCGCTCGGCGACGTCACGATCAACACCTCGCTCGCGGCGCTCTCGTTGATCTACGCGTCCTACTTCCTGCCGCAGGTCGTCGACCTGCGCGCCGCGCTCGCCGGCCTCGTACCCCTGATCGCGCGCGCGCTCGACGCCTTCGCCGATCCCTTGATGGGCCGCATCAGCGACCGCACGGCGTGGCGTAGCGGGCGGCGCCGGCCGTGGTTCCTGATCGGTGCGATCCCGTACGGCGTCTCGTTCTGGCTGCTCTGGGTGGACGCGCCCTTCGCTTCGAGCGAGGGACGCTTCGCGTACTACACGGCGATCTACCTCGTGCACGCGCTCTCGATGACGGTCCTCACCGTCCCGTACATGGCGATCCTGCCCGAGATGGCGACCGACTACGACGCGCGCACGTCGCTCAACACCTACCGCACGCTGGGCTCGCTGATCGGCGTCTTCGCGGCCGTGGCGGTGCGACCGGTCGCGGAGGCGCTCGGCGGCGGCAAGGAAGGCTTCGCGGCGGCGGGCGCGATCTTCGGGGTGCTGATGACGCTGCCGTGGATCGCCGTGCACCGCGTCACCTTCGAGCGCAACGAGTTCCGCACGCGGCCGTCCGAGCAGGGTCACTTCGAGAGCCTGCGCGTCGTCTTCTTCCACCGCACTTTCCTACAGCTCACGCTCGCCTACATCATGGGCCGCATCGCGATGGACCTCGCCGGCGCGCTGCTCATCCTCTACACGACGTTCTGGCTGCTACGCCCCGACGACTTCGAGCTCGTCATGGTGCTCTTCCTCTCGGCCGTGGTGCTGGCCCTGCCCTTCTGGCTGCGTCTCGCGCAGGGGCGCGACAAGGCCCAGGTCTTCACGATCGGATCGCTGTGGTGGGCGCTCACTTCGCTCGGCCTGGTGTTCGTCACGCCCGAGTGGCCGCGCTGGGTGATCTTCGCGTACGTGCCGATCGTCGGGTTCGGCTACGCCGTGGTGGACCTGATGCCGTGGTCGATGCTCGGAGAGGTGATCGACCAGGACGACCTCGAGACCGGCGAGCGGCGCGAAGGGCTCTACAACGGCGTCTTCACCTTCCTGCGCAAGCTCGGTGGCGCGCTCGGCGTCTTCTTCGTGATGTCGATCCTCGACCTGCTCGGCTATCGCAAGGGCGCCGAGCAGAGCGAGACCGCTCGCGAGGCGATCCGCTGGATGACCGGCGCGGCGCCGGCCTTCTTCCTGCTCGTCGGCGTGCTGCTGCTGCGGGCCTATCCGCTCACGCGCCGCCGGCACGACGAGATCGTCGCCGAGCTCGCGATGCGCGACCGCGATCGCGACCGCTGAACGATCAGGCTTCGCGGGTCGCCGTGATCGGCGACGCGGCGAGCGCGATCGCGCGCTGCATCAGCCAATCCTGCGCGCGCACGCCGGCGCCCGTCGGGACGCGACGGTACGTGCCGTCGGAGCCGAGCTCGCGCGCCTTCACGTCGTCGTGGCGGTAGACGTCGAGGATCTCCTCGAGCCGCTGTGCGATGGACTCGGAGCGGATGCGGCACATCACCTCGACGCGGCCGCGCAGGTTGCGCGGCATCCAGTCGGCGCTGCCGATCCAGATCTCGGGGCGACCCGCGTTCTCGAAGCGCACCACGCGCGTGTGCTCGAGGAAGCGGTCCACGATCGAGCGCACGCGGATGCCTCGTCCTGGATCGCGTTGAGCTTCGCGACGATCGACGCGGGCCGGCCGGCGCGCGCGTTCTCGGCTTCGCGACGGATGCGTTCGAGCAGGCCGGTGCGCAGACCGAAGGGCGCCACCATCAAGTGGTTCCAGCGCTCGCGAGAAGACAGGCTGGTCAGCAGGTTGAAGACGCTGGCGACTTCGGTCGTGACCTCCGGGTCCGCCGTGAAGAGCCCGAAGTCGGTGTAGTGGCGCGCGGTGGCGTGATTGTAGTTCCCGGTGCCGATGTGCGCGTAGCGGCGGATGCCGTCTTCGTCGCGGCGCACCACCAGCATCAGCTTGCAGTGCGTCTTCAGGCCGACGAGGCCGTACACGATCTGCACGCCCGCCTCTTCCATGCGGCGCGCCCAGCGGATGTTCTTCTCCTCGTCGAAGCGCGCCTTGATCTCGACCAGCGCCGTCACCTGCTTGCCGCGCTCCGCCGCTTCGAGAAGCGCGCGCGCGACCGGAGAATCCTCGCTGGTGCGGTAGAGCGTCTGCTTGATCGCGAGCACGCGCGGGTCGCGCGCCGCCTGCTCGAGGAAGTCGACGACGCTGTCGAACGAGTCGAACGGGTGGTGGAGCAGCACGTCGCCGGCGCGGATCGTCTGGAAGAGCTTGGTCGGTTCGCGCAGCGCCGCGTGGATCGGCGCGACGAAGCGCGGCGCCTGCAGGCGTGCGTCGGACTCGATCTCGACGAGTTGCGAGAGTCGCGAGATGTTGACCGGGCCGTCGCACTCGTAGAGATCGCGCGTCTCGAGGTCGAGCACCTCGAGCAGCTCCTGGCGCAGCCGCTCGCCGACCGGAATGCGCACCTCGAGCCGCACCGGATCGCCGCGGCGCCGGCGGCGCAGTTGCTGCTCGATCGCGTCGAGCAGGTTCTCGACCTCTTCCTCGTCCACGTAGAGGTTCGAGTTGCGCGTCACGCGGAACGCGGTGTGGTCGAGGATGGTCGCGCCGACGAAGAGTTCGGCGAGCTGCCAGCGGATCACGTCCGCCAGGAACACGTAGGTGCGCCGGCCCTCTTCGCCGCCCGGAACGCGGAAGACGCGCGCCATCACGCGCGGCACCTGCACGACGGCGAGCCGCACCGGCTCCTCGGGATCGTCGGTGTCGAGCAGCGCGGCGATGTTGAGCGAGCCGTTCGCGACGAACGGGAACGGATGCGCGGGGTCGAGCGCGATCGGCGTCAGGACCGGGAAGATCTCGCGCTGGAAGTAATTGCGCAGCCAGACCTGCTGGTCCGCCGGCAGACGCTCGGGATGCGGAAAGACGACGCCTTCCTTCTCGAGCGCCGGCCGCAGCGCGTCGTTCCAGCACGCGTAGAGATCCCGCACCTGCTCGCGGGCGACCCGGTCGATCGCGGCGAGCGCCTCGATCGCCGTCATGCCGTCCGGCTCGCGCGCGGTGAGGCCCGCCTCGGCCTGCTGCTTGAGGCCCGCGACGCGGATCTCGAAGAACTCGGAGAGGTTCGAGTCCACGATCGCGAGAAACTTCACGCGTTCGAGCAGCGGGTTGCCGGCGTCTTGCGCCTCCTCGAGCACGCGGCGGTTGAACGCGAGCCACGAGAGCTCGCGGTTCAGGAACCACTCGGGCCGCGGCGGTCGGGCAGGCGTCTCGGGCATGTCCGGAGCATCGTCCAGACGCGCCCGCGCGCCAAGCGCGCCGGGGCTCCCGACGCCACGCCCTCTCCACCCGATTCCGGTTAGAATGCGCGGGCCTCGGCCCCACCCCTCGATTCCGGGAGAAGCTGCGTGAAGTTCGTGAAGGTCCCGTGGCGCGCGGAAGAAGCCCGCCTCGATCGTCCCCGCCGCCGTCGGT
>JALOQG010000120.1 GCA_025453505.1 Myxococcota bacterium
CTCGATGAAGAGACCGCCCTCGTTGATGTTGCGCGTGAACTCGGAAAAGAGTGCGTCGATCGTCGAATAGGAGACGCGCACCACGAGCGGTGCACGCGGCGAGCGTCGGCGCTCGACCTCCGCTTCGTATTCGCGATTGCGCTCTCGTTCGACCGGCTCGGCCATGGCTTCCCGCCCTTCTCCGCCCACGGACTCATCGACCATACCCAGGAGGGGCCTTAGGTGAGACTGAGAGGGAGTCAGGGGTGTCCCGCCGGGGCAACGCCCCGAGTTCGCTGAGGCTGCTCCAGCCCCGTTCGGCGACGACGACGTGATCGAGCACCGGCACCCCGATCAGGCTTCCCGCCTCGAAGAGGCGCAGGGTGATCTCGTGGTCCTCGGTGCTCGGGGTCGGGTCGCCGCTCGGGTGGTTGTGCACGAGCACCACGGCCGCAGCGGCCTCGCGAAGGGCCGGCCGGAACACCTCCCGCGGGTGCACGAGGCTCGCCGTCAGGGTGCCCTGCGAGATCACGACCTCGCGCAGCAGCCGGTGACGGCCGTCGAGGAGCAGCACGAAGAAACGCTCGTGACGCGCCTGGCGGACCCGCGCATGAAAGTGCCGGAAGACGTCGGCCGGGCCGCGAACCGGGTCGCCCGCGCGCAGGCGTCGCGCCGCCACGCGACGCCCGATCTCGAGGGCCGCGACCAGCGCTGCGCTCTTGGCGGGCCCGATCCCCGGCATCCGGGACAACTCGGCGCTCTCCAAGGTCGACAGGGGCGCGAGACCGCCGCTCTCGCGGAGCACGGCGGCGGCGAGCGCCAGGGCGTCCTGTCCGCCGCCGCCGGTGCGCAGCAGGAGCGCCACCAACTCCGCATCCGAGAGCGACTCCGCTCCCAGTGCGCCGAGCCGCTCGCGGGGACCATCGCCACTGCCCAGTCGCGAGGCGGCAGGCGCCTCGCCCTCGCGCACCATCGACTCTCGCTGCATCGCGAACTCCGTCGGGACCGACGGGGGAGATCGAGGCGTCGCTACGCGCCGCGGCAGCTCCGCTCGGCCGCCTCGGCGGCGCCCAGCGCGCGCTCGAACGCGGACGGATCGAGTTCGGGCGCGACCAGGCTCCGCAGCGCTTCCTCGCGATACGCGGCCGGCTCGAGCACGCGCGCCCAGGCGCGCAGCAGGGCGAGGAAGCCCTTCGCCGACGCCCCTTGCGAGCTCGCTGCGGTCAGCTCGATCGGAACGCCGGCGCGATACGAGGTGCCGTCCTCCATGCGGATCGCGCCCCCCGACACTTCTCCGAGTCGTCGCAACGCCGCCCGTACGTACGGATCCGTGAACTCTCCGCGCGGCGCGAGCGCGCGCGAGAGCTGCGCTCGGTCGAGCTTGCGGCGCAGCGTGTCGTCGAACACGGCGGCGCAGCCCGAGACGTCGCCGGCTCCGATCTGGCCGAGTGCGCCGCGTGCTCGTTCGACGCTGGCCGCGCCGCCGGGCGCCAGGTCGATGGTGAAGCGGCTCAGCCCACGCGCCGCGTCCTGCGACTCGCGCGAACGCAGGTTGAGCTGCTTCGGATCGACGCCCTCTGCGAGCTTCACCTGCACCAGCAGATCCTCGCCGAGCTGCGTCGACTCGACGCTCTGCACGAACGGGTTGCGAATCGCGTCCAGCACGGACTCCGCCTTGGCGTCGCGCGCCGTCTGGGCGAGCACCACCGTGAAGCCGGTCGCGGAGTCCTGGACCCGCGCCTGCACGGGAACGCGCGTGAGGAAGGAAAGTCCCGCCCGTCCGGCGAAGTAGGTGTGCGAGACCGCAGCCAGTGTGTTCGGCAGAGGCTGCAACTCGATCAGCACCTGCTCCTGATCGCCGCGCACGGGGACGTGCACCGTCTCGATGCGATAGCCGTCGAGCGAGGCGCGGATCGTGACGGAGTCTCGCTTTCCGGCCTGCGCGCGCGTGGGCAAGATGACGCTGACCGGTGTCCCGTCGACCTGCTCGTAACGCTTCTGGAAACTGGCGCGCACGTAGAAGAGGTCCAGCTTCGCGCCGGGCGGAACGGTCTCGATGCGAAGGCGGCGCTCGCGATTGAAGCCGGGACGCGCGAAGGAGAAGATCGCCGACGGGCCCCAACCGGCGCGATCGTCCGGGATCAGCTCGACGACCGTCTCCTCGGCCTGCGCGTCGTTCCACGGAAACGACACGAGACCCGCGATTCCTGCGAATCCCACGAGTCTGGCCAACGGAGTGGCGAGCATGGCGAGCGTGCAGATGGCGGCGGCGGCCCCGCGGCGCAAGATACGGTCCCCCGGTAGCGATCCCCGGGCGCGCAGCGTAGCCAGGAAGGGGAGCGCCACAACCGGACACCGAGCGAGGCTACGCGTTCTCGTCCTCGCGCGACCAGGTGCCGCTCTTGCCGCCGCGCTTGGCGACGAGGCGTACCGCGTCGATGCGCATGTCGCGATCGATCGCCTTGCACATGTCGTAGATCACGAGTCCCGCCGCCGCGACGGCGACGAGTGCCTCCATCTCGACGCCGGTGCGCGCGTGGGCGCGTACGCGCGCCTCGATCTGCACGCGAGATCCGTCGGGATCCGGCCGCAGCTCGATCTCGACGGCGTCGAGCGGCAGCGGATGCGCGAGCGGGATCCAATCCGCGGTGCGCTTCGCCGCCTGGATGCCCGCGATCCGCGCCACCGACAAGACGTCGCCTTTCGGCGTGGTGCCCATCGCGATCGCGGCGAGGGTGGCGGCCGCCATGTGGACCGCTCCGCGTGCGATGCACTCGCGTTCGGTCACGGCCTTCGCGCCCACGTCGACCATGCGCGCGCGTCCCGCCTCGTCGAGATGCGAGAGCCGGCGCTCGCTCAAGCCTCGCGCTCGTCGATCCAGGCGAGCACGTCCTCGAATACCTGCTCCTGCTCCGGCTCGTTCAGGATCTCGTGACGCAGCTTGGGATACACGCGCAGGCGATGACCGGCACCCCGCAGCTGCGCATGAAAGTTTCGCGTGCCGCGTGGCGGACAGATCCGATCCGCCTCTCCGTGCATCATCAAGGTGGGAATCTGCACGTGCATACCGGCCTGCGCCGTGCGTCCGACGGCGTCGAGCAGCTCGGCCGCGAACGAAGCACTCGCGCGACGGAACACCAGCGGGTCGTCCTGGTAGGCCTTCACGACCTCGGGATCACGCGAGAGATCTCCGGCATCGAGACCCGCGCGCAGGGGCATCAGCGGAGCGACGCGGCGCAGCGCACGCGCCATGCGCAGGCGCATGCGCGACACGCCACTGCCCAGCTCGAGCGGCGGGCCGATCACGACCGCCCCGAGCAGATCCGGCTTGCGCTCGGCGAGCAGCGACGCGGTCACGAGTCCGCCCATGCTGTGCCCGAGCAACACCACCGACAGCTCGGGGTGTTCGCGGCGCACGACGTCGAGGAACGCCTCGAGGTCGTCGAGGAAGCGCGCGAACGAATCGACGTGGCCTCGAACGCCGTCGGAACGTCCGTGCCCACGCTGGTCGAAGGCGTGCACCGCGAAGTCGCGCGTCGAGAACCAGGCTCCGACGTGATCGTAACGGCCGCTGTGCTCGGCGAAGCCGTGCACGATCGCGAGCGCCATGCGCGGCGTCGGCGGCATCCACGCGCGACGGAAGAGCCGCACACCGTCGGCCGCTGAGAAGTAGGCCTGCGATCGGCGCACGACGCGGCGTTCCACGCCGTGAAACCTAGTCGGCGCGCGCGCCGCGCGTCAACTGGAACGCAGGATCCGGCGCACCTCGGCCTGGGCGGCGCGAACGCGGAGCAGATAGGCGTCGCCGCGAATGTTCGGTCCCCAGAAATAGGCGAGGATCCCGTCGGCCTCTCCCATGCGCCGGATGTTGTCGGCCAGGATCAGGCAACCCGCCTCGATGTTGCTCTCGACGGTGGTGAAGTTGCCGGCCATGCCGAGCGGCTCGAGCATCGCAGGCATCACCTGCATGAGTCCCATCGCGCCCTTCGGCGAACGTGCGCTCGGCAGGCCCCGGCTCTCGACCATCAGCACGGCGGTGACGAGCTCGGGATCCAGCTCGTACTTGGCGCTGTAGCGCACGACGGCGCGCGCGATGCGGATGCGCTCGGACTCCGAGAGCTGGCCGTTGACGCGCGAGAGGACTCGTGAGATCGCATCGTGATCGGTCGTCGCCGGGGCGGCGGAGACTGCGGGCGTCGCGGGCACGGTGTCGGTCGCATCCTGCGGCGGCGCCGACGTCAGCGACAACAGCGTCCAGCCGACGAGCGCGGCGCACGCGACGTGGAGTCGCGCAAGGGGAGCATGGCGTTCGTGCTGCTTCGGCATCGCGGGTCCTCGCGAAGTCGCTCCGCAGAGCTCGATGGGGAGATTCGCTGTGGGAGGATGTCGATCGGGGTTCGTTGGGTGCCGTCGGGTTCCCGGTTCGATTCCGGTTCCACCAGGTCACGTGCGTCGGACAGTGAGTGGGGGGTCCGACGAGAAAGGTGAAGCGGCGGAAGGGTAGTCGAGCCCGACCGCCTCGCCAGAGCGAAATCATTGCATGCACGCTTCGCGCGCACTTGCACGTGGAAGCTGCACGCAGCGCGCGACCCCGTGGGGTCTTCGTCACGCTCTCTTCACGTACGGCGCAAACTGTCGTTTGACCTCGGAAAAAGCGCTCTGATAGGATGGCCGCTCTTCTAGACGACGTGATCGCACGGCCGTTGCGTCCTCACTGCGTCGCGTCTGCTGCTCTGGCGAGAGAGGCCCCCGTGGAAGTCCGTGCGCCGGGTTCCAGCGATCGAAGCGCTCCGAGCGATCGCGTGGACCCGCCTTCCGCCGAACGGGACGGATCGAACGGGGCGCGGAGCAGAGCCGACGTACGAAAGCGTCGGCTCGAGCTCCTCGGCGCGATCCTCGACGGCGCGCCGGATCCGGTCGTCGCCATCGACTGTCGAGGACGCGTCCAATACACGAATCCCGCCTGCGCGAAGCTGCTCGGCGCCGCGTCGGCGGAGGTGATCGGACGACACGTCTCGGAGCTGCTCCAGCACCACGAGCCCGATCGGGACGCGCAATCGGACGTGCTGCGCGGCCACGTGGAGATCCGCCTCGCATCGGGCGACACACGCTGGATTTCCTACTCCGCGAATCGCGTCGCGCTTCCCGACGGGACCGATGCGGGCGCCGTCGCCTTCCTGCGCGACGAAACGGAGCGGCGGCGCGACGATTTGCGACTCTCGCGACAGGCCGAAGAGCTGGAGCAGACGATTCGCTCCCTGGCGCACGACCTGCGTTCGCCGCTGGTCTCGGTGCTCGGCTTCTCGCGGCTGCTGCGGGAGGACTTCGGCACCGCACTCGGCGAGCGCGGCGCCCACTTCCTGGATCGCATCGCCTCCGCGGGCCGCTCCATGGAGAACCTGATCCGCGATCTGCTCGACTTCGCACGCATCGGACACGAGGGCACGCAGCGCACGCTCGTCGATCCTCGCGAGGTGTTGCAGCAGCTCCGCAGCGAGTACAAGCCGAGACTCGAGCAGCAGTGCGTCACGCTCCAACTGCCCGAGTCGCCGCCGCTCGTACTCTGCGACCGCACGCGCCTCTACCAGCTCTTCTCGAACCTCGTCGGCAACGCGCTGGATCACATGGGCGAAGCGCCGGAAGGCCGCATCACGGTCGAAGTGCACGAGAGCCCGGACCGACACGAGTTGGTGGTGACCGACAATGGGCGCGGCGTACCCGCCGAGCAACGCGAGCGCATCTTCGAGATGTTCCACAGCGTGCAGCGGCCGGGCGGCCGCAAGGGCACGGGCATAGGGCTCGCGATCGTGCGAAAGATCGCCGAGCGGTATGGCGGGCGCGCCTGGGTGGACGACACTCCCGGTGGCGGCGCCGCGTTCCACGTGCTGTTGCCGCGCTGAACGCGGCGGCGCATCTGCTGGCGGCACCCTTCTGGGTCCCCTAGCTTCGCGCGCCACGCGCCCATGTATCCCGTCCTATTCGAGATCTTCGGCTTCCCGATCAGCACCTTCGGCGTGATGCTGGCGATCGCGTTCCTCACCGGAACGTGGCTGGTCGCCCGGCGCATGCAGGAACTGGGGATCGATCCGGAGAAGGCCACCACGGTCCTGCTCTACGCCATGATCGGCGGGATCGGCGGCTCGAAGCTGTACTTCGCGATCGACGTCTCGCTGCGCGAAGACATCCCGTTCACGCAGCTCCTGTTCGCGCGCGAAGGCATCACCTTCTACGGCGGGCTGATCGGAGCGATCCTCGCCTGCCTCGTCGCCGCGCGCGTCCACGCGATTCCGACCAACGCGCTCTTCAACTGCCTCGCGATGGCCGCAGCGATCGGGCAGGCGCTCGGCCGCATCGGCTGCTTCCTGGTCGGAGACGACTACGGTCGCCCGACGGACGGCTGGTTCGGCATCGCCTTTCCCGAAGGTGCGCCGCCCACCCTGGAGCGCGTGCATCCCACCCAGCTCTACGAGGCCGCCTGGCTCTTCGCTCTCACGGCATTCCTCTGGGCGCGACGCGACCGGAGTCCGCGACTGTGGGCCGAGTACTTCATGCTCGCCGCCGTCGGGCGCTTCGCCGTCGAGTTCCTGCGCGTGAACCCGCGCGTGTGGATGGGCCTCTCGGAGGCCCAGCTCATCGCACTCGGCTTCTTCGCGATCGGGGCCATGAGCTGGATCCACGCGCGGCGCGGACTCGCGACCGCCGTGGCCTAGCCGAGGAGAGTGACATGCCTCGTGTCGGCGACACCCGCGCCAGGATCCTGGAAGTGGCCGAAGCGGAGTTCGCCTCCGAGGGCTACGCGGGCGCCCATCTCCAGAAGATCGCCGAGCAGGTCGGCGTGCGGAAGACGGCGCTCTACTACTACTTCGACTCGAAGGCCGCACTCTACACGGCGGTGCTCGAGACGATCCTCGAGGCATTCGAGTCGGCGGTCGGTCTGCTCGACGATCCGGGGTCGTTCGAGCAGCAGCTCGGCGAACTGACGTCGCGCATCAACGACCTGCTCGCCGGCCACCCGAATTACGCGCGCATCCTGTTCCGCGTGTTCGTGGATCCGCAGCCGCCCGAGGTGGGACGGGTGTTGCCCAGCGTGCAGCGCGTCGTCGAGCGGCTGATGCGCTTCTATCGCGGCGGCGTCGACGCAGGCGTGTTCCGCAGGCTCTCGGCGCGCCACTTCTTCCAGAGCGTGTTCGGCATGATGCTGTTCCACTATGCGGCGCCCGGTTTCAGCGCGACCGTCCTGGGCGTACCCGACATCTTCAGTAGCGACGTGGTGGCATGGCGCCGCGACGAGGCGCTGAAGCTCCTGCGCGAAGGCGCGCTCGACCCGAAGTCTTCCGGCGGGAAGCCCGGCTAGATCTCGGTGCCGGATTCGAGCGTTCGCGCGAGTGCGAGCGCTCGTTCGCCGAGGCTGTTCTTCTCGGCGGCGTCCAGCAGCGAGGGCAGCCGCGCCATCGCGGCGTGCGCCATCTCGCGAAAAGACGTTTCGCCGGGCTCCGAGGGATCGCCCATCCACACCTCGAGGTGTGTGAGCGCCTCCTCGTAGCGACCTCGCAGGTAGGCGCTCATGCCGTCGGCGTAGGCGGTCTCGCGCTGCAGGTCCGCGCGCGCTGGATCGCGTGCGAGTGCCGCGGCGAAGAGCTGACGCGCTTCGTCGAAGTACCCGCTCTCGAGATACGAACGCGCCGCGAGCGCGTAGGCCGAGGCGGGGTCGCCGAAGACGCGCGCGAAGAACGAGTCGAGTGGCTCGCCGAGCACGGCTTCGGCGGATCCGGTGTTCGCGATCAGGTACCGGATCACGAGCCCGTTGTTCTTGTGGCTGG
>JALOQG010000121.1 GCA_025453505.1 Myxococcota bacterium
TGGGCCGCACGCCGGCGCCGCGCGCGCGTGGCATGGGTGCAGGATGCGCTGGAGCGCCGCTACGGGAGCTTCGGCGTCGAGCGCATCGGCGGGCGCGAAGCCGTGCGCGCACGCGCGGCCGCCGGGTCGGGCGCCGGTTTCGAGATCGCGCTCGCTCTCGGCCGCGAGATCGAGGCGTCGCTGCGATGAGCAAGCGCGCCCTGCCCCGCTCGCTGGTGCGGCCGTCGCGCGTGCTCGCGATCGCGGCGCGCACGATGGCGTGTCCTACGGCCCCGTACCGCGAAGGCAACGTGATCGCCTGGGTGCGCGCGTTCGCCGCACGACAGCCCCATCTGCGGCTCGACGAGGACGCATACGGGAACCTCTCGCTGCGCCGGCTCGGCGTGCGGCCGACCGCGGCTCCGCTCGTGCTCGGCGCGCACATGGATCATCCCGGCTTCCGTGCGCTCGCGTGCCGCCGCGCGGCGGACGGCTACCGGATCGACGCGCTCTTCCTCGGCGGCGTCGCACGCTCGTACTTCCCCGGCGCCCGAGCCCGATTCTTCGACGCGCAGGGCACGAGCATCGCGGCGCGCGTCGTCGCGGCGAAGCCCGACCCGAAGAGCGGAGAGCTGCGCGTGAGGCTCGCGAGCCGCCGTCCGATCGCACCGGGCCACTTCGGAGTCTGGGATCTGCCCGGCTTCCGCCGCGCGGCGCGCGATCCGGATCTGCTCGAGACACGCGCGGCGGACGATCTCGCCGGCGTCGCGGGCATCCTCGCGGTGCTCGAGCTCGCCGACCGCATCGATCCGGCCCGGCGCGTCGACGTGCGCGCGTTGCTGACGCGCGCCGAGGAGGTCGGCTTCGTCGGTGCGATCGCCGCGGCGCGGAGCGGCGTCGTGCCGCGCGCCGCACGCATCGTCGCGATCGAAGCCAGCCGGGCGCTTCCCCACGCGCCGCAAGGAGCCGGCCCGATCCTGCGCGTCGGTGATCGCACGTCGGTGTTCGACGACGGCCTGACGCGCTGGCTCGGACGCGTCGCGACGGAGCTGGCGGGGCCGAAGGGCGATCGCTTCGCGTGGCAGCGGCGGCTGATGGACGGCGGCACCTGCGAGTCGACCGCGTACCAGCTGCACGGCTACCGCTGCGCCGCGCTCTGCGTGCCGCTCGGCAACTATCACAACATGAGCGCGCGCGGCCGGATCGCGCTCGAATCGATCCGGCTCCGCGATCTCGTCGGACTGGTGCGCTTCTTCGAAGGCATGATCCGACGCGACGCGGAGTGCCCGCGCGCCGGCGCGGCCGACCCGCTCCACGCGCGCCTCGACGCGCGCTTCCGCCGCGCGCGCCGCGATCTGGCGCGGGATCCCTTCGCGGCATGAGCGGCGCGTTGCGACGCACGCTGCGCTCGGTCCTGCTGGCGCTCGCGATCTCGTTCGCCGTGGGGCTCGCCGCGGGCACCTGGCTGCGCTGCCGGATGGAGCGCCCGCCCACCTACATCGGCCAATCCGACCTTCGTTCGCCCGCGGCTCACGACACGCCGGCGGACGGAGCATCGGTCTCCTAGCGCTTCTTCCGGCCTTCCCACTCGACGTCGCCGACGCCGGCGCGGCGGTTCTCGACGCGCGCGAGCACGAAGAGCAGGTCGGAGAGGCGGTTCAGGTAGCGGATCGCGCTCGGGGCGAGTGAATCGCTGCGATCGAGCGCGACCGCCACGCGCTCGGCGCGGCGGCAGACGGTGCGCGCCACGTGGAAGGCGGCGGCCTGCGGCGTCCCGCCCGGCAGCACGAAGCGTTCGAGCGGCGGAACCTCGGCCTCGAACGCGTCGATCCGGGCTTCGAGCGCCGCGATCTCGGCGTCGCTCGGCTCGCTCATCCCCAGGCTCTCGCGGTGACGCGCCTCGGGCGTCGCGAGATGCGCGCCGAGCGCGAAGAGACCGCGCTGGATCCCTTCGAGCAGCGCTCGTACGTCGGCGTGCGGAGTCGCCGCGGCGCACACGCCGAGCGTCGCGTTGAGCTCGTCGACCGCGCCGTAGGCGTCGACGCGCAGATGATCCTTCGGAACGCGACCGCTGCCGATCAGGTCCGTCTCACCGGAGTCGCCGCGCCGCGTGTAGATCTTCACCCGCGCCGCAGCTCCTCGTCGATCAGCCGATCGAGATCCGGATCGGGCGCCATCGCGAGCGGCGCGGGCGCGCCGGTTCGCTGCTGACGGCGCAGGAAGATCACCACGAGCGCGGCGCCGAGCGTCACGCCGACGGCGGGAATCACGTACGCGGCGAGCCCGAATCCCTGCGCCTTCGGCGCTTGCAGGATCACCTCCCCGAACTCCAGGAAGAGCTGCTTCTCGACGTCCTCGCGCGAGCGACCCTTGGCCTCCTCGCCGGCGATCCACCGGCGCAGCTCGGTCGCCTGCGGGCTCGTGCAGTCGGTGAGCGTGCGGCCCGGGCAGTAGGGACTCATCAGCTCCTGCTCGAGGTCGTAGTGCCACTGCTCGGCGGCACTCGCGACGAGCGGCGACCCGAGCATCACCGCGACGAATACGATCGCGATCCGGAGTCCCTGCTTCATCGTGCTGCTCCTCGCGTGGCGCGCTGCATGGCCTCTTCGGCGAGCTTGTCGAAGACGCCGTCGGCGGCGTCGGCGAGCGGACGACCCGCATCCGCCGCAGCCGCCGCGCCCGCGTCGAAGGGAATGCGCGCCAGAACGGCGAGGTCGAGCTGCGCGGCGATCGCGTCGGTGGACGCCTCGCGGAAGAGCGGTCCCTCGGCGCCGCACTGGGAGCACACGCTGCTGGCGAGGTTCTCGACGACGCCGAGCATCGCGACACCCGCCTCGTACGCGCGCCGCACGGAGCGCTCCACGGCGAGCAGCGACACCTCGGTCGGAATTGTCACGGCGATCGCGCCGGAAAGCGCGGGCAGCAGATGCAACAGGGCGGTCAGTCGGTCGGGCCCGGGCGCCAGATCGATCAGGAGCGCGTCGAGCACGCCCCACTCTGTCGCCCCGAGCAGATCCGCGAGCGCCGATTCCTCGAGCGCGCTGCGCAGACCCGAGCCCTCGCCTGCGGGTCCGTCCCAGTCGAGCGGCTGCGTGCCCTGGAGGAAGAAGTCCATGCTCTGCACGGCGATTCCGAGCGGCCCCAGGATCGGGCGCAGACCCGACGCCGTCGCGCGCAAGGGCTGGCCCCGCAGGCCCAGCATCTTCGCGACGCTCGGCGAGTTGAGATCGGCGTCGAGCAGCCCGACGCGCACTCCGCGCCGGGCGAGTGCCAACGCGAGGTGCACCGCGACGAAGCTCTTGCCGACGCCGCCTTTGCCGCTCATCACCGCGAGCGTCCGCTCGCACTCGGAGAGCCGCTCGGCGATGCGCGCCCGGACGACCGCGAGGTTCTCGAACGCGGGCGTCGCGTCGCGCTGCATCGCGATCAGATGTCCCAGATGAGCTGGTCGGAGCGCTCCTGGCAGGCACCGTCGCGCTCCACCTGGAGGCGCGGCGACTCGATCTGCACCTTCGAGCACGGCGGCGTCGAGTGCGTGAGCCACACGTTGCCGCCGATCACGGAACCGCGACCGATCACGGTGTCGCCGCCGAGGATCGTCGCACCGGCGTAGATCGTGACGTCGTCCTCGAGCGTCGGATGCCGCTTCACGCCGCGCAGCACCTGGCCCTTGCGCGGCGCGAGCGCGCCGAGCGTCACGCCCTGGTAGATCACGCAGCGGTCGCCGATCTCGGCGGTCTCGCCGATCACGACGCCGGTCCCGTGATCGATGAAGAAGCGCCGGCCGATCTTCGCGCCGGGATGGATGTCGATGCCGGTGCGCGCGTGCGCGTGCTCGGCGAGCAGGCGCGGAAGCAGCGGCAGGCCGAGCGTGCTGAGCTCGTGGGCGATCCGGTAGCTCGCAATGGCGAAGAGCGCCGGGTACGCCGCAGCGATCTCGGCGTAGCTGCTGGCGGCCGGATCGCCGTCGAAAGCCGCCTCGACGTCCTCGGCGAGCTGCGCACGCGCGGCGGGCAGTCGCGCGAAGAAGCGGTCCACCATCGTTCCAGCTTCGACGCCGGGCGGCAGCGTCAGAGTCCGGAGGATCCCTCGAAGCTGAGCGGCGAGCGTCGGCAGCTCCGCGCGCAGCGCCGAGCGATCGCGCTGGTGCAGCACGAGCCGCAGTACGCGCTCGGCCCAGGCGACCACCACCTCGCGGTCGGGAAAGCCCTCGGCCGCCGCCTTGGAGAGCGCATCTCCGCTGGTCGCCGACAGGGCCTGCAACACGTCCTCGAGGACGTCCTCGGAGAGCGCGATCTCGTCTTGGCTGGTGACGGACTTGCGTCGCGGATTCGTCCGCTCGGTCATGGCTGGCTCCTGGGCGCGCATTCCCCCGAGGCCGGCCGAACATAGCGCGAGCCCCGGCCCGCGCGGGCTGGGGCTCGTGCGGACTTCCTTCAGCTCGGCTTGCGCCCGAACTGCACCAGACCGGCGAGCCCGGAGCCGAGCAGGAGCAGCGTCCCGGGCTCGGGGACCGGCACGTTCAGCACCGACTCGCTCCCTCCCGACGCGAAGGACTGGACGTGCATGCCGATGCGCAGCGAGCCGTCCGTCAACGCCGCCACGACGTCCGAGAAGTCCGAGCCGGCGAGGATGCCGAGGTCGATCGTCAGGGTCTCGCCCGGACCGATCCCGTTCTGCGGCATCGGGTTGTCGGCGCTGACTTCGAGGTCGGTGTTGAACTGGTACGGATTGCCGTTGCCGCCCGGCAAGACGCCCGGCGAGGCGGTATCGAACTCGACGTCAGGCGGCGCGTTGCCGATCGCGTCCACCGAATCGAGCACGGCGCCGTCGAACAGGATGCGCGTGTACACCGATGCCGCAGGACCTTCGTTCGAGACCGTGAGCCGGACCTGGTCGGTGCCGAGCGCATCGAGCGTCACGACCAGCTGCGTGGTCGCGATCCCGCAATCCGTCGCGCTGTTGCCCGTGATGCAGGAGAAGTCGAGCGGGATGGCCTCCGCGGGCGGGGCCGCGAACGCGGCCGTCATCGCGAAAACGCCGGCTGCTGCGAGTACGCGCGCCGAACGAGCTTGGCCGGAAACGAGGTGGGAATGGGAACGGAACAAGAGACCTTCCTCCAAGGTCCCCTTCCCGTCGCTCATTGGTCTAGCAAGATCTGGACCACCGTCCAGCGAAGCCGGAACCAAGAGAATCAAGCGCTTGCGGCGCGTCGCGCGGGGACCGCGCGGAATCCCCTGGACTCTTTGGAGAAATTGCCGACCTCCATCTGCGAGTTGGTTGGCCGGGGCTTTCTCCCGGATGCCCGACGGGTATCTTGCGCCCGTTCCTCCCCGGAACTGCAACCGAACGGACCGCTCCTCCAGCGGCCCGCTCCGCCGGTCCTCGGACGACCGGAGAACGACCGGGCTTGTCCACCGTCTACAGCCATTCCCGGCTCGCCTCGTTCGAGAACTGCCCGCGGCAGTTCTTCTACCGCTACGTCGAGAAGGTCCCGGTCGACACGGAGTCGATCGAGGCGTTCCTCGGCAAGCGCGTGCACGAGGTGCTGGAGCGGCTCAACCGATTCGTCGAGCGGGGCATGGTCCCGTCGCTCGGCAAGGTGATCGAACGCTTCCGCACGCTCTGGACGGAGCAGTTCCAGCCCGAGCGCGTGCGCATCGTACGCGGTGAGGTGTCGCAGGACTCGTATCGCGAACTCGGCGAGCGCTGCCTCACCAACCACTATCGCCGCAACTATCCCTTCGACGAAGGCGAGAGCCTCGGCATCGAGCAGCACGTCACCTTCCCGCTCGACGCCGACGGCCGCTACCGCATGCGCGGCATCGTCGACCGGATCGTGCGCGCGCGGGACGGTGCGGTCGAGATCCACGACTACAAGACGGGACGCTGGGTTCCGACGCAGAGCGACCTCGACCAGGATCGCCAGCTCGCGCTCTACCAGATCGGCGTCGAGCAGAGCTACGGCGCGACTTCGGTCCGGCTCGTGTGGCACTACCTGCAGCGCGACCAGGTGCGCATCTCGACGCGCACCGCGGAGCAACTCGTGGCGCTGCGCGAAGCGACGATGCAGCTGATCGATCGCATCGAGGCGGAGAGCGACTTCGACCCGCGTCCGAGCACGCTCTGCTCGTGGTGCGAGTTCCGCGACCTGTGCCCCGCCGCCGACGCCGCGCCACGCGCCCGCGACCTCCCGCCGCGAAACGCCGACCTCGCCGCGGCTCCCGCGGCGATCCCTCCCGAGCCCGCCGTCGTCGCGCAAACCACGAGAAAGCCCGTCCCCCACTTCCCGCGTAGCGAGCCGAAGGCGAGCGGCGAGCCCCAGAACTTCCCGCGTAGCGAGCCGAAGGCGAGCGGCGAGATCACCAGGCCCGGCCAGCTCCGACTCCTCTAGATCCTCCCCGCCGCGACCGATACGGCCGCGGATGGGCTCCGAAACACATCCGCGCGTGGTCTGCCGCTGTCTCGGCGTCGCGAGTCCTCGCCTCTTCGCTGCGGCGCGCGCCGAGGATCTGCGCAGCGTCGCCGACGTGACCAAGTCGCTGCGCGCCGGTGCCGGCTGCACGCTGTGTCACGCCGAGATCGAGGAGATCCTCGCGGAGCTGCGCGGAGAGCCGGTCGACGCAGCGCTCGCGTGCGAGAACCGGGACGTGTGCCGGCAGGAGACGCTCGCGCGCGTCGAGCGCGCGCTCCTCGGCGTCGTCGCGGCGACGCAGGCGCGCATCGCGGGCATCGTCGTCGACGGCCTGGCCGTCCGCGTCGAAGTGAGCGGGAGCGCATCCGCGGCCCTCACGCAGCGGATCCGCGACGCGCTGCACCGCGGCGTGTGCGTGGATCTCGAGGTCGAAGTCGTCGCGCGGGTCGGGTAGCCTGCCGCGCCATGGCGCTGCGCATCGACCGGATTCCGACCTGGAAGGACAACTACACGTATCTCCTCCACTGCGAGGAGACGAACGAAGCGGCGGTCGTGGACGCGCCCGAAGCCGACCCGGTACTGCGTCGCGTCGAGTCCAGCGGCGCGAAGGTCGTGTCGATCCTCTCGACGCATCACCATCCCGACCACTCGATGGCGAATCCGGATCTCGCCCAGCGCTTCGGCGCTCCCGTCTACGGTCACGTCTCCGATCGCGAGCGCCTGCCGGGCTTCACGAACGGGCTCGAGGAGGGCGACACCGTTCGCGTCGGCCGCCACGTCGCGCGCGTGTTGCACATCCCGGCGCACACGCGTGGACACATCGCCTACGTCTTCGACGACGCGCTGGCGGTGTTCTCCGGCGACACGCTCTTCGCGGCGGGCTGCGGCCGGCTCTTCGAAGGAACGCCCGAGATGATGTTCGCGGCGATGCGCAAGCTCGACGCCCTGCCGGACGCGATGCGCGTCTTCTGCGGCCACGAATACACCGAGAGCAATCTCGTCTTCGCGGTGCACGTCGAGCCGGACAACCTGGCCGCGCAGTGGAAGCTCGATCGCGTGCGCGAGATCCGCGCGAAGGCGGCGGCCGACTGGCACGACGCGACCGATTCGGAGATGAGCGTGCCGTCGACGCTCGCCGACGAGCGCGCGACCAATCCGTTCCTGCGCGCCGCAGATGCCGCCGAACTCGGCCGGCGCCGCGCGCTCAAGGACAACTTCCGCGGCTAGAGACCGACCCGATCCATCTCGGGTCAGTCTCCTAACAGGTTGCTGACAAAGGTCGGACCGAGCAGGGCGCGGAGATTCGGGTCGAGATCGAGGCGCGGAAGCGCAGCCGTAGCAGAGCTACGGCGAGCTTTCGCCAGGAAGCGCGCCGCGACGCGCCGGAAGCTGCCTTCGGCCCAGCCGGTCGCGCGCTGGATCGCGTCGAGTGCGTCGCCGTGTCCGGACCAGTGCGAGCGCACGACGTCGGGGTGCACGTAGTTGAGGATGCGCGAGAGCGCCGCGCCGACGACCAGCAGGTCGTCGAGCACGCCGATCGGCCCGAACACGACCTCGGGAACCAGATCGACCGGCGAGAGCGCGTAGCCGATGCCGAGCAGCGCGATCACCTTGCCGCCGATCGGCACGCGCTCGTCGCGCAGCAGTCGGACGAGCAGCACGGTCAGATCGGGCAACAGCAGCGCGACGTCGCGCACACCGGAGCCTTCGCCCGGTCGCGGCGTCGCGACCGAAGCGCGCAGCCGGTCGTAGAGGCGGCGCTCGCGGGTGCCGACGTCGATCGTCACGGTCTCTTCGCGTGCCTTCGTGCTCATCCTGCGATCCCCTCTCCTCCGTCCACGCGGATCACGTTGCCCGTGATCCAACCGCAGCCGGGCTCCGCGAGTGCGACGAGCGCGCCCGCAACGTCTTCGGGTGTCGTCAGCCGGCCGTGCGGATTGCGCGCGCGCGCCGTCGCGAGCAGCGCCTCGTGGCCGGGGATCTTGCGCAGCGCGGGCGTGTCGGTGACGCCGGCGCAGATCGCGTTGGCGGCGACGCGCCGCGGGGCGAGCTCGACGGCGAGCTGGCGCACCGCCGCCTCGAGCGCGGCCTTCGCCATCGCGACGGGTCCGTAGGCGGGCAGTGCGCGCGTGCCGCCTTCGCTCGTCATCGCGAAGATGCGCGCGCCGGGCTCGAAGAGATCGGCGGCACAGAGCGCCTGCGTCCAGCCGACCAGCGACGACGCCATCACGTCGAGCGTCATCGCGAGCTGTGCGGGAGAGACACCGTCGGGCGTCGCGAGCGGACGCAGCGTGCCGAAGGCGAGCGAGTGCAGCAGGACCCGCACGCGCGCGCCGCCCGCGCTGAGCTGCGCCAGCTCGCCGACGATCGCCGCGCGCCGCTCCGGATCGACCGCGTTCTGGTTCCACAGGTGCACGCGGCGGCCCGCCGCCTCGACGTCTTTCGCGACCGCCTCCGCGACCGGCAGCGTCGCGCGGCGATCGAGGTGCACGCCCGCGACGTCGAGTCCGGCTCGCGCGAAGGCGCGCGCCGCGGCGGCGCCGAAGCCGCTCGACGCGCCGAGGACGAGGCACCAGCCGGGTTCGAGCGTCATCGTGCGCCGCCTCCCGAGAAGAGACCGACGACGGGACGGCCGCGCGGCGACGCGAAGTCGAGACCGATCCAGGCGGCGAGCGTCGGCGCGACGTCGGTCTGGCGCAGCAGCGGGGCGCGCACGCCCACGCGAACGAGCGGCCCCCAGAGCACGAGCCCCGTCGCGACGCGCGGCTCCGCCGGGCCGTAGCCGCCCGCACTCGCGAGGCTCGCCGGCGCCATCCGTCCTCCTCCAGCGACGTCGTCGAACACGAATCCCGGCTCCGCCTCCAGGCCGAACCACGCCTCCGGGTCCGCGCTGCGCGTCACCATCTCCTGTGCCGAGAGTACGCGGAAGGCGCCGGTTTCGTTCGCGAGCTCCTCGAGTGCGCGCCGGGCCAGCAGCGCGGCGTCGTCGTCCGTCGCGTAGACGAACGCGGACCCGCCGTTCGAGCGCGCGATCGCCTCCCAGCGTTGCGCCGCACCGAGCGCATCCGGGACCAGCAGCCCCGCCTCGGCAGCCCCGCCTCGGCGAGGGCGACGTTGGCGCGGATCGCCGTGTGCGCGGCCGCGACCCCGTGATCACCGGCGATCGCGAACCCGGTCGTCTCGAGCAGACCCGCGGCGTCGAGGCAGCGCGCGAGGCGCGCGATCTCCGCATCGACGTTCGTGAACGCGGCGCGCGCGGCCGGCGACTCCGGCGTCGCGCGGACGAGCGCCGAGCGCGTCTGCGACAGTCGCAGCAGGACGAGCCCGGGCGGTGA
>JALOQG010000518.1 GCA_025453505.1 Myxococcota bacterium
AGCAAGTCGCGCACGGTCGCGGCGAACGCGTCGGTCGTCATGCCCGCGTGCGTCGCCATGACCAGCTCGGCGATGCCGTGCTCGCCCGCGGGGGCGAGCGACTCCACGTCGGCCTCGAGTACGGCGCGGAAGGGCTGCTGCGTCTTCCATTCGGGATGCGCGGGCGCGAGCGCCTTCACGCGGTCGATCGCGAACGCGAGCTGGAAGTAGATCGGCCGTTCGCTCCAGAGCGTGCCGTCGTTGTCGAAGACCGCGATGCGTTCGGCGGGCGGTACGAAGTCGGGACCGCCGAGCGTCGTCACCTTTGCCACGAACGCCAGGATCGCCTGCTTCGCCGGTCCGTCGTTCCACGACGGCAACACTTCGGCGCCCGCGGCCGTCGCGTCGAGAACGATCGCGAGCGCGAAGCAGGCACCGAGGGAACGGAGGTGATTACGAGCCCGCGCGCGCATAGACCGCCTCGACTCCGACCGGGAGGGAGACTCGAATGCGTCCGTCCGGGAGCAGCTCGATCGCGTGCTCGCCGCGGCCGTCCGCGCGGATCGCACGCACGCGCTTTTCTTCGACGACCCAGGTCACCGGGATCACGGAGTCGCCCGCGACGATGGCGTCGTCGCGGAAGGTCATCGTCGCGAGATCGGTCAGCTCGGCGGCGAGCGCCGCAGTGACGCTCGTCTCGTCGCGATCGAGCTCCCAGTCGCCCAGCACCGGGTTGCCGAGGCGGCCACAGGCGGCGATGGCCAGGGCCATCGCCGCCGTCGCCGCGACGCATGCGGGCAACACGCGCCTCGACATCCTCAGCTGCCCGTCCCGCCCGAGAGCGTCGCCATGACTTCGTCGAGCGAGAAGCTCGCGGCCTTCTGGCGCGGCGGGAACTCCTTGAAGCTCTTCAGGAACTCCGCGACGTAGGCCTGCGCCGGAACCAGCAGGAAGGCGCGGTCGATCATCCAGTCGTAGTAGGTGTTCGACGTGATCTGTGCTCGCTCGTAGGGATCGCGACGCAGATTGAAGATGAGCGGCAGGCGCAGCGGAATGAACGGCT
The DNA here is from genome assembly GCA_025453505.1 of Myxococcota bacterium. Lineage (GTDB taxonomy): Bacteria > Myxococcota_A > UBA9160 > UBA9160 > PR03 > PR03. The sequence goes on from JALOQG010000518.1 coordinate 1,043, forward strand.
CCGCCCAAACCTGCAGCGTTCCCGTCGCGCGCTGCTCCATGAAGATGATCTTCCAGTCCTGGTATCGCATCGCGGTCAGATCACCGTCGTCCGAGAAGTAGAAGATGTCCTTGCGCGGACCCTCCTGCGTCTGACCGGTCAGGAACGGCAGCATGTCGTAGCCGTCGAGATGCACTTTGAAGGTGCGCCCGATCGCGGTGACGCCCTTCAGCAGCTTGCTCTTGATGTCGGGCTCGCCCGCGGCCGCGACGAAGGTCGGCAGCCAGTCCATGTGGTGCATGATCTCGTTCGAGACCGAACCGGCCGCGATCTTGCCCGGCCAGCGGACGGCCGCCGGCACGCGCCAGCCGCCCTCCCAGTTCGTGTTCTTCTCGCCGCGGAACGGCGTCGCCGCGGCGTCGGGCCAGGTGTTGTAGTGGGGCCCGTTGTCCGTCGAATAGAAGACGATCGTGTTCTCGGTGATGCCGAGGTCGTCGAGCTTCTTCAGGAACTTCCCGATGTGCATGTCGTGCTCGACCATGCCGTCGGCGTACTCGTCCTGGCCGGAGATGCCGCGCAGCTCGGGCTTCACGTGGGTGCGGAAGTGCATGCGCGTGCCGCTCCACCAGATGAAGAACGGCTTGCCGGCCTTGTGCTGCTCCTCCAGGAACGCGAGCGCGCGATCGGACGTGTCGTCGTCCACCGTCTCCATGCGCTTCCTCGTGAGCGGACCCGTGTCCTCGATCTTCTGGGTGCCGTCGGGCTGCGCCCACGAATGGATCACGCCGCGCGGGCCGAAGCGCTTCCGGAACGCGGGATCCTTCGGGTAGTCCTCGTTCTCGGGCTCCTCTTCGGCGTTCAGGTGGTAGAGGTTGCCGTAGAACTCGTCGAAACCGTGGTTCGTCGGCAGGTGCTCGTCGCGATCGCCGAGATGGTTCTTGCCGAACTGGCCCGTGGCGTAGCCCTGGTTCTTCAACAGGGCCGCGATCGTCGGCTCTTCCTCGCGCATGCCGAGTTCTGCACCGGGCAGCCCGACCTTCGACAGGCCGGTACGGAACACACTCTGGCCCATGATGAACGACGAGCGGCCCGCGGTGCACGACTGCTCGCCGTAGTAGTCGGTGAAGAGCATGCCTTCGCCGGCAATGCGGTCGATGTTGGGCGTCTTGTAACCCACCATCCCGCGCGAGTAGGCGCTGATGTTGGACTGGCCGACGACTGGCCGACGTCGTCGCCCCAGATCACGAGGATGTTGGGCTTCGCTGCACCGGCTGCCGGCTGTGCCGCCGCGGGCAGCGCCATTGCGAGCACGAACGCGAGCGACGAGAACACGGAAGTGAGGCGCATGGGTCCCTCCTGAAGGACCCGCATTCAACACCAGTCGCATTGCGGAAAGCCAATGCTTTTTCGGAGGGGCGGGCCATACTCCGCCGGCATGGAGCTCGACCGGCGTCACCTCGTGCATCTCTCGACCGTGGCGAGACACCAGAGCGTCACGCAGGCAGCGCAGGAACTCGGCATCACGCAGCCGGCGCTGTCGAGAAGCATCCAGGAGATCGAGCGGATCCTCGGCCTGCGCTGCTTCGACCGGCTCGCGCAGGGCGTCGTTCCGACCTCTGCCTGTCGCGTGCTCCTCGAGCGCGCCGGATCGCTGCTCGGCGACTTCGAGAAGCTCGAGCGGGACGCCCAGCAGCTCGCGGGTTCGTTCGCCGGATCGCTCACGGTCGGGCTCGGTCCGGTGATCTCCGCCGGCAGCACCATCCTCGAAGTCGCAGTGTTGATCGCGCGGCATCCGAAGCTCGAGATCCGCATCGTCGTCGAGTCTGCGAGCGAGCTGCTGCGCCGCCTCCAGAGCTACGAGCTGGACTTCTTCGTCGGGGACCAGAGCCTGATGCAGGACTCGCGCGCTTCCTTCGAACTCG
>JALOQG010000122.1 GCA_025453505.1 Myxococcota bacterium
GGCGCCGATCCGGATCCGGGTGCCACTGCGTGCGCGCGACCCGCACTGAAGCGCTGGGTTTCGCGACGACGACCTCACGCTCTTCCTCTTCGTAGAGCGGCTCCTCCGCGTACTCCGGCAGCTCCGGATCGAGAACCTCGTACCGAGGCTCGCGTTCGACCGTCGGCGCCGCGCGCCCGATCGGCTCGCGCCGCGCCGTCTGGATCGGCGACCGCCCCTCGTCTTCGATGCGCGGCAGCGGCGGCGGTGCGAGCGGTCGCGGCGCGGCGGACGGATCCGGGCGCACGATCTCGAAGTCGGGCGCGTCGTCGGCCTCGAGGGATCCCGCGCTCGGCGCGGTCTCGGCGTAGGGATCCTCGGGCGGCGCGGGCTCGGGGGCTGCGCTCACGGCGGGTGCCGTCGGCGCAGGGGCGTCGAAGTCGCTGTCCGGATCGAGCGCCCACAGAAGCGCGATCCCCGCGAAGGCCAGCGCGACGCCCGCTGCGATGGCCGGCGCGAGGCCCGTGCGCGCTCGACGGCGCCCGGCGCTCACGACGACTTCGTCGCGGAGCGGCCGCTGCGCTGCATCCGCCTTCTTGTCCTCGAGACGGCGGAGCGCTTTCAGGATCGTGCTCATCCGGCGTCTCCTGCGCCGGAGACCTGCGCGACGTGCGGCACCGCATAGCGGCCGAGCGCGCGGTAGATCGCCATCTTCGTGAGCGGACCGACGGTGCCGTCGGGATCGAGTCCGCGATCGGACTGGAAGATGCGCACGGCGTCTTCGGTCGCCCAGTCGAAACGTCCGGTCTCCGTGCCCGCGTACGCACCGACCTCGCCGAGCGCGCGCTGCAGCCAGAGCACACTGTCGCCCGTGTCGCCGCTGCGCATCAGCTCGGGCAGCGGCTCGAAGTCGCGCCAGACGAGATGCGCATCGCCGAGCCAGTAGCGGTGCAGCTCGTCGATCGAAACGCGCACGGGTCCCGCAGCGACGACGCCCTCGAGCTCCGCGTCGTCGACGCCGAGACTGCGCAGCGCGACCACGCGGCGCACGCCGTCGGCCGCCTCGATGTCGAGCAGCACCGGGTGATCGAGCGCGCGCAGCTGGTCGAGGTCGGCCGCCGTGAACGAGAAGACGTCGAGATCGTGATTGGCGAGATCCCCGACGATCTCCGCAAAGGAAACCACCGCGGGCGACGGCGCGGACGCTTCGACCGACCAGGCGCGCAGCACCGCCGCGTAGGCGTCGGCGGCGGTCGCGCCGGGCGCGCGCAGCGCCAGTGCGCGACCGAGATCGTCGACCCGCGCGGGCGCGGATGCGCTCGCATCGGCCGGCGTCGAGGTGGCCGCCGCTTCGACGGCGACCGCGGCAACCGGGGCCGCGCCCGCGAGATCCACTTCGGACGTGAGAGCGGGAGTGGCCAACGCAGGCGCCGCGGCCACGTCGGGTACCGGCGTGGAAGCAGCGAGCGTCGCGCTCGCGCCGCTCCGCCACGTTTCGAAGCGTCGCGTGAGCTCGCGCGGTCCGCCGAGCGCGGCGACACCCGCAACGAGCGCGGCGGCGACGCCGGTCGCGACGAGTGGCGCGAGCCAGCGCGGTCGCGGCGCGCGCGGTTCCGAGTCGCCGCGCAGCTCGGCGGCGGCGTGCTTCACGTACTCCGCGCCGATCTGCGGCGCACTCTCGCCGTAGGCTGCGAGCAGCGCGCGATCGCACACGAGGTTCACGAGTCGGGGAATGCCGCCCGAGAAGCGGAACACCTCCGAGAGCGCGGCGTCGCCGAAGACGTGATGCCGCTCGGCGCCTGCGGAGATCTGCAGGCGATGCCGCACGTAGGAGGCGGTCTCGTCGCGCGAGAGAGGCGCGAGCCGCCAGCGTACGCCGATGCGCTGGCGCAGCTGCCGCAGATCCGGCGACTCGAGCATCGTGTCGAGTTCGGGCTGCCCGAGCAGCAGGATCTGGATCAGCTTGTCGCTCTCGGTCTCGAGGTTCGAGAGCAGGCGGATCTGCTCGAGCGTCTCGGGCAGCAGACCCTGCGCCTCGTCCACGATCAGCAGCACGCGCTTGCCGTTGGCCCGCTTCTCGAGCAGGAACTGGTTCAGCGCGTCGATCAGCGCCCGCACCGAGCCGTTCTTGCGGTCGCCCTTCAGCTCGACGCCGAGCTCGACCAGGATCGCTTCGAGCAGCTCCTGGGCGGAGAGCTTCGGGTTGAAGAGAAAGGCGACCTCGACCTCGCCGCCGAGGCGTCGCAGCAGCGTGCGGCACAGCGTCGTCTTGCCGGTGCCGACTTCGCCCGTGACCGCGATGAAGCCCTCGCCCTGCTCGATCCCGTAGAGCAGATGGGCGAGGGCCTCCCGATGCGCCTCCGACAGATAGAGGAAGCGCGGGTCGGGAGAGAGCGCAAAGGGCTTTTCGCGAAGGCCGAAGAACGCGGTATACATCGAGCAACCTGTTGAAAGAACGAGGCTATCACCCGATCTCATCGAGGGGAACCTCAGACCCGGTGGCAAGCTCGGATCCTCGCGTGAGCGGTGCAGACATCGCGATCGGCGTCGACTGGGGCGCGACGCTGGCGAAGCTCGCCCTGCGCCGCGCCGATGGCTCGCTCGAGTACAGGCTGCTTCCAACCGAGGACGCGGACGCGAGTCGCGCTGCGCTCGCCGCGGTGGGCGCGCGACGCATCGGCCTGACGGGTGGCGGCGCCACGATGCTGGCACGCAACCTCGCGGGCGAAGTCGTGCAGGTGAACGAGTTTGCGGCCTGGGGTGCGGGCGCTTCGGCGCTGCTCCCCGACGGTGTGCAGCGCTACCTGCTCGTGTCGGTCGGCACCGGTACATCGGTGCTGCTGGTCGACGGCGTCTCCGTGACGCGCGTGGGCGGGACGGCCCTCGGCGGCGGCACTCTGGTCGGCCTGGCGGCGGGCCTGCTCGGCGAGGCGGAGTTCGAGAAGATCGCGGCGCTGACGCGACGCGGTTCACGTCGCGAGGTCGATCTGGTCGTTTCCGACATCTATCCGGCTGGCGGCATCGCGCTGGCCGGCGATCTGACCGCTTCGAATTTCGGCAAGTTCGCGCGCCGCCTGCGCGACGGCGACCCGATCGAGCGTGCCGACGTCGCGCACGCGATCGCGGGCCTGATCGCCGAGAACGTCGCGCTGCTCTGTGCGTCGCTGGCGGCCGCCGCACAGGTGACGCGCGTCGTGTTCGGCGGCTCGACGCTGCGCGACAACGACGGCCTGCGCGAAATGCTCGCGCAGCTGCTACGCGCCTACGGACGCGACCCGGTCTTTCTTCCGAACGGCGAATTCGCAGGAGCGCTCGGCGCCCTGCGAATCGCCTCCGGAGAAATCTGAGTCAGGCCGTCGGAGCCCTCGGCACCGGCTCCGTCGCGACGTCTTCGGTCTTCGCGATCGACCGCACCACGCGCTGCGTGCGCGCGATCGCCGCGCGCTGCACGCGCAGCTCCTCGGTCTGCGCGGCGACCTGCCGCTCGAGCCGCTCGCGCGCCTCGGTCAGCTGCTCGAGTCGGCGCTCGAGATCCGCGAGTCGGCGCTCCATCTCCGCAGAGACCGGCGCCGCAGCGACGGGCGCAGCGGCCATCACCGGCACGGCGACGGGCTCGCCGGCCGCGACGAACGCGGACGCCGGCTCGGGCTGCGGCTCGGATGCGAAGATCGATTCCGCATCCGACTCGTCGGGCGCAGAGAACGACTCGGGCTCGGCGACGGGCTCGGGTTCGGACGCCGCTTCGACTTGCGCGACCGGCACCTGGCCGAGCGCGAGCTGACGCGGGCCGTCACGCAGCGCGGGCTCCGACGCCTCGAAGGCGTCGGCATCCCAGGCCGGCGAAACGGAGAGCACCGGCTGGCGATCGCCGACCACGTCGCTCGCCGTCGCACTCGCGTCGTCGGCCGACATCACGGTGTAGAGCGGATCCTCGTCCTCGTCGCCGCGGCGGCGGCGCATCGCGAGGAAGAAGCCGAGCAGTACGACGGCGGCGACACCGGCGAGCACCATCGGATTCGAGAGCAGATCGAAGATTCCGCCGCCGTCGGCCTTCGCGGGCGCCGGTGCGGGTGCGGGCGTGGTCCTGGCGACGCTCGGCTTCGCCGCGGGCGGCGCGGGCTTCGCAATCGGCGCTGCGGGCGGCGCAGACTTCGCGATCGGCGCTGCGGCCGGCGCGGGCGGCGGCGGAATGTCGAGCGGCGTCGGCTCCATTCCCTTCGGCTCGCTCGGCATCGGCTTCGCAACCGGTGCGGGCGGCGGCGCGACCTCGGTCTTCGCGACCACCGGCGGAGCGACCGGCTTCGTCTCTTCGGCGGCGACGGGAGCGGCCGGCGGCGGCACGACCACCGGCTCGGCGACCGCAGTCTCCTTCGGCGCGGGGACGCTCGGTGCATCCGCCTTCGCCGCGAGCTCTTCGGCGCCGGGCTTCGGGATCGGGCCGCGCGCGGCCAGGTCGAAGACGAGGCGCGGCGGATTCGAGAGCAGCATCTCCTTCACGGCGACGTCCGCCGTGGCGAGCTGCACGCGGACGATCGATCCCGCGCCGCTGGGCTCCACCTGGACCTTGCGGACCAGCGGGCTCTTGGACGGGATCTGGCGGGCCTCGCTCGATGCGTCGAGCGTCAGCACCAGCTCGGGCGCTTCGCCCGGCTGCGGCGCCGAGAGCCGGTAGCCCGCTGCGGCGTCGAGTTCGACGACGATGCGCGTGTGCTTCTTGTCGTGCGTCCCGACTCGAACTTCCGAAACCTCGGCCGCGCGAGCCGTTGCCGTACCCAGCAACAGAAGTGCAAGTGCCGCCGTGCTCGTGAGCACCGAATGCCGACCCATGGATTCCCCTGCCTCTCGTCTTGCGGGGCGCCCCGCGGCGCCGCCGGTTTGGTCTTTCTGTCGGCCGGACGGGCGGATCACTCGAGTGCTTTCTCGCTCGTGACCGTGCAGATCGCGCGCATTCCGCACACCGGCCAGCTCGACGGGTCCGCCGCGGGGCGGACGCGCCTCAGGCAATTCGGGGGGTTGCGAGTCCGAGGGGGCCGACTGAGGGGTGGAGGATCGACCGGAGGCCGCGGAGGGCGGGCCGAATGCGGGGACCGTACCACGCGACCCGGGTGCCGTCTACGCAGTGGATGCGCCCGTTCTGCGCAGCCGGGACCGGGAGCCGGGCCAGCTCGGCGACGTCGCGCGGCCCGAACGCGTAGGGTTCGTCCGGCAGCAGGATCACCTCGGGCGCGGCCGCGACGACGTCTTCGAGCTTCACGATCGGGTAGCGGCGGTCCCCGCGCTCCGCGAAGACGTTGGCGCCGCCGCACAGCTCGAGCATCGAGTGGATGTAGGTATCGGCGCCGGCCGCCATCCAGGGATCGCGCCAGATCGGACAGAAGACGCGGACCTTCGGGCCGCCGCTCGACGCGAGCGCATGCGCGACGGCCGCCTCGACCGGCTCGACGACCGCCGCGATCGCCTCGGGCGTCGCGCCGAGTCCGGCGAGTTCACGCAGGAGCGCCGCGCCCTCCGGCACCGTGCGCGGATAGGTCACCCACACGCGCAGCCCGGCGGCCTCGAGCTGCTCGACGGTGCGGCGCGTGTTCTCCTCGTGGTTCGCGATCACGAGATCGGGCGCCAGCGCGAGGATCGCCGCGACGTCCGCGTCCTTCGTGCCGCCGACCTTCGGCAGCTTCGCGACCGCCTCCGCCGGGTGGATGCACCAGTCGGTGACGCCGACCACGCGCGCGCCGAGCCCGAGCGCGAAGAGCGCCTCGGTCAGACTCGGCACGAGCGACACGATGCGCTGCGGATCGCTCACCACGTGACCACCAGCGTCGCGCCGCGCAGCTGCGCTCCCTCGATTACGCGGCCGACCAGCGAATCCGGCAGCGCGATCGCGCGTCGCGCGTCGCGCACGCGCAGGTGCAGGTCCGCGCCGTGCACGGCGACTTCGATCTCCTCCTTCGACACGTTGGGCAGCGCGATCTCGAGCAGCGTCTTCGCACCGACGCGGCGCCAGCGCAGCGGGCGGCCGTGGTGCAGGATCGCCGCGGGATCGCGATCGCCGTAGACCTCGCGCGCCAGGGCGCGCAACGCGTCCGGACCGATCGGTTCCGCGGGCCGCAGCCCGGCGCGCAGCAGCGGCACGCCGAACGCGGATTCGAGCGCGGCGATCTCCGTCTGCTCGCGCGCGACCCACTTCGCGAAGAAGCCGTCCTGCGCCGTCGGCGGAAGCAGTCGGTTGACGAGCACCGCATCGGTCGCGACGCCGTACAGCGACAGGTACGCGAAGGAGCGGCGCGTCTCGTCCACGACCACGCGCGCCGCGTTGGTCACGAGCCGCGCGGTCGTTCGATCGCCGTCGAGCAGGATCTGGCGCACGTCGTCGACGTCGCGCACCAGCCGCTCGAACGCCGCGAAGACCTCGTCGCCCGGCACGAGGCCATGTACGCCGATGCGGTCGAGGATCGGCTTCACGATGCGAGCGGCGCGTCGCTCCATGTCGAAGAGGCCGCCCATGAAGACGGCGAGCGCGTCGGGGAAACGCAGCATGCGCAGCGTCGAGCCGGTCGGCGCGCAATCGACGACGCACGTGTCGAAGTCGCCGAGCGCCTCGACCTCGCGGATCGCGCGCAGCGCGACCAGCTCCTCGAGCCCGGGGAAGACGAGGATCTCCTCGGCGACGAGCTCGTCGGCGCCCTCGCGCAGGAGCTGGCGGAGCCAGGCCTGGATCGGCGCCCACGAGCGCTCGATCTCGTCGAGCACCGCGATCTCCTGCGCGACGACGTTCGGCGCAACTTCGACCGGCCGCCCGCCGACCGGCCGACCGAGCGCATCGCCGACGCTGTGCGCCGGATCCGTCGAGAGCAGGAACACGCGGTGGCCGTGCGCGGCCGCACCGAGGGCCGTCGCTGCGGAGAGCGTGGTCTTGCCGACGCCGCCCTTGCCGGTGAGCAGTACGACGCGCATCAGCGCGGCGTCCCGAGGCGCACGGTGAGGACGCCCGCGTCGAGCTTCGCGCCGACCAGCGCCAGCGCGGCGAGCTTGCGCGGCAGCGGGATCGCGCGGCGGCGATTGCCGGTGCGCACGAGCAAGGCGTCGTCGAGCTTCGCGACGTCGAGCGCGTCCTTGCGCGCGTGCGGCAGCGGCAGCTCGACGCGGTATTCGCCCTTGCCGCGCGCGAAGCGCAATCGCGGCGCGACGCAGAGTACGGCTGCGGGATCGGCGTCGGCGAAGATCGCGGCGCCGTGCGCGGCCAGCGCCGCGACGCCGACCACTTCCTCGCGCGCGAGCGGCGCGCGCAGCACGGGCAGCGGCGCGAAGCTCTCCTCGACTTCCGCGAGCCGCTCCTCCTGCAAGCGGCCCCAGCTCTCGAAGAACGCCTCTGCGGCTGCCTCGGCGGGATAGAGCCGGTTCATCACGACCGCGTCGCACGCGAGTTCGAAGAGCGCGAGGTCGGTGTGCGCGCGCAGCGCCTCGTCGATCACCATGCGCTCGGGCGTCACGACGATACGGACGCTGGTGTCGGCCTCGAGCAGCCGCTCGCGCAGCTTCGCGAGCCGCTCGTAGAGCATGCGGTCGATGTCGCGGAACACTTCGGGGCCGGGCAGCGGCACGGGTACGACGACGCGCGCGACCGGCGAGACGAGCGTGGCGACCGCGCGCTGCACGCGCAGCAGCAGCTTCACCGCGCGGCTCGCGACCTCCGGCAACGTGACGAGCCGCAGCGTCGAGCCGGTCGGCGCGCAGTCGACGATGCAGAGGTCGTAGATGCCTTGATGCCGGAACAGCGAGACGAGGTAGTCGCGGATCGCGCCCCAGTGCGGATCGAGCGTCGCCCGCGAATCGACTTCGAGCGCGTCGAGCCCCGGCGCGACGCGCAGGGGCGTCGTGGTCTTCTGGTCGAGGCGCACGCCGAGCACGTCGCCGAGGCTGTGCGCCGGATCCGCCGACAGCACGAGCGTGCGGCGCCCGCACGCCGCGGCGTACGCGGCGGTCGCAGCGGCGGTGGTGGTCTTTCCGACGCCGCCCTTGCCGGTGTAGAAGACGAGCCGCACGGCGGCAGGCTAACAGGCCGGACTCGCTCCCAGGCGATTCGTGCGTCGGGTGCCGCACGGTGCGGGGATCGGGTGAAGTGCGAGCCCAGAGGTCCGCCGCGACCGAGGGACCCGGGAGGAGTCGAAACGAGGCGCTTCGCCCTCGCGCTTGCTGCGATCGCCCTTTCGTGTGCTCGAGAGTTCATCGAAACCCACTACTCGGCGGGAAGCGGAGGACTCAAAGCGCTGCGAGAACCCGGGCGATGCGCGCGGCTTGGAGCGGCGCGTCGATCTCGTCGTAGAGCGCCTGCGCCCGGCGCACGAGCGCATCGCTCGAAGCGGCGTCGCCGAGCGCCGCAGCCAGCTCCGCGCGCCATTCGCAGAGTGCGGGCGCGAGCAACTTCGCGCCGGTGCGCTCGATCAGCGCGGCGGCTTCGGCGAGCGCGGCCTCGACGGCAGCGCGCGCGCCGGCGCCGTCGCGGCGGAGCAGCGCGCGAGCCATGACACCGTGTGCTGCAATTTCGTACCCGGGGCGGGGTTCTCGGCGGCAGAGCGCGATGGCCTCCGCGGCGGTCGCATGCGCGGCGGCCAGATCCCCGCTCTCGAGCAGCGCCTCGGCGAGCAGCGCGGCGGACATGCCTGCGTTGGCCTTGTTCGCGCGGCGGTGGCCCTCGAGCGACGCGCGCGCCGGCTCGATCGCGTCGGCCGCGCGCCCGGCCGCGAGGTGCGCATAGCCGAACGCGAGGTGCGTCGCGGCGACCAGCGCCGGCGGCTCGCCGAGTCGGCGGCTGATCTCTTCGCCCTGACGCGCACTCGCGAATGCCCGCTCGGCGTCGCCCGCGTAGGCGTAGGCCTCGGCAGCCCAGAACCACGCATAGGCTGCGACCTCCGGCGTTCCGTACTCCTCGCCGAGGCGCCGGCAAAGGCCGAACGCCTCGAGCCCTTCGTGCATGCGACCCGCCCAGAAGAGATCCAAGCCCAGCCAGAACGACGCCACGGCGTGGGGGTGCATCCCGATGACCCACTCCTCGGGAGGAATGTCGCGCGGAAAGCGCGCCAACGTCTCCTCCGCCATGCGGATCGACTCCTGGAGTCGGCAGGCGAATCCGAGGGCATCCGTGAGAAACGCCCACGCGCTGGCTTGCAGCGCCACGTCCCCGATCTCGACCGCTGCGCGCTGATTCGCAACCGCCAGCTCCAGATACTCGGCGACGTCGCCGTCTCCGCAGCGGGCGCGGGCGTAGACCATCGACAGCTTCAGCTGGGCGCGTCGATCCCCGATCGCGTCGGCGAATCGCTGCCCTTCCTCCAACAGCGCGCGCGCGTCGTCGAGCCCCGTGCCGACGCGCCAGCTCACGTTCAGGATCTGCGTGCAGGCGGCGATGCCGAGCTCCGCGGCCTCGCGGTCGTCGGGCAGCTCGCGCAGCAGCGCGCGAACGCGTCCCCAGTGGTGGGTCGCCGCGGTGTAGTCGGTCGCGCCCACCCACTCCGCCGCGCGGCGATGCCAGCGCGCCGCAGCGAGCGGCTCGCCGGCCTCTTCCCAGTGATGCGCTAGAAGCGGCGCGCGCTCGTCGAGATGCTCGGCGTCCTGCGCTTCGACCGCGCGCGCCACGGCGGCATGCACCGCACGGCGTCGAGACTGGAGCTGGCTGCCGAGTGCGACCTCCTGCGTCAGGGGATGCTTGAACGAGTATTCGACGACTGGATAGATCGCCTGCTCGTGAATGAACTCGGCGCGGCGCAGCGCGGCGAGCGTCGCCTTCAAATCATCAGCCGGAAGCTCCGCGACTTCCGCGAGCAGCGGCTCGGCGAAGTCCTTGCCGATCACCGCCGCGACTTGCAGCAGCCGCTTCTCGCGCTCGTGCAATCGATCGATGCGCGAGGCGAGCACGGCCTGCACGGTCGCGGGCACCTGGAGTCGCTCGATCGG
>JALOQG010000519.1 GCA_025453505.1 Myxococcota bacterium
ATTCGGAGCGGCCTGCCTCGAGGACCCCGAGGAACACGTCACGCGAGCGGCGCCCGAACTCACTCGCCTCCACGGCGCATAGGGATGTGGACGGGGTCCGCGCCGCGGAGAATCACCCGCCGCTCCCGACCCCCGCGGCGAACCACTCCGGATCCTACGGCCGCGGCGTGAACCAGATCGGCGACGTCCAGGCGCGTTCCTGGATCGTCTTCGGGACGGACGCGTCGCAGCAGGATTCGAGGCCCGGCGGCACGCTGCCGTTGCAGTCGATCCGGCGTTCGTTGCACGCGTACTGGATCCAGCGGCACGACGGGTTCTCGACGACGCGCGCGTAGTAGAGCGCGGGCGTCGCGGCGTCGAAGCCCGGATCCGACCACGTCGCGCAGAGCTGATCCGCGCCCTCGCCGCTCGTCTGGCACGTCGCGAGATCGACCACGCCCGTCGTCACCGGCCGGCCCGCGACGTCGTACACGTGCTCCTGCGTGCGGCCCGTCGCGTCGAGCGAGAGCTTCACGATCTGGACGCGCTCGAGCGGCGTGCCGGGATGATCGGCGGTACCGGGATCGCGCGACGCCCACACGGCGAAACGCGGCGCGGTGGCGCCGGCGGACAGCGCGAGATCGCCGCCCATCGGGACGCCCTTCGCGTAGCCTTGCGCGGCGAAATCGTGCGCGTCGCACAGATTCTCGGGCAGATCGGCGCCGCCGAAGAAGCGCACCACGATGCGCGGGCCGCTCGTGCCCCACGCCTCCTTGCGCCGCATCGCCTCGAAGAGCGCGTCGCGGGAGTTCTCCTCGGCCCACACGCCGGCGAGACCGCCCGGATTGAACCACCAGTTGTCGGGCAGCGGCGGCACCTCGGTGCGACTCGTGAAGCGGCCGGCCGCGTGACCGACGAAGCGGTCCTCGTCGACGAGGCCGGGCGCGGCGAGGTGCGTGTCGCTCGCCGCGATCAGGCCGAGCTTGAACGGATTGACTCCGATCTTGCGCTCCTGCTGCAGGCCCGCGCCGAGGATCTCGCGCGCGAAGCTGTTGCCCGGCGCATCGCTCCACGTCCACGGCAGCGCGGACTGGCGCATCGTCGCGAAGGGCAGCTTCTCGAAATCGCAGAGCGGATCCGTCTCGCTCCGGCGGCACTCCGAATCGCCCTTGTGCTGGTTCACCTCGAGCAGCACTTCGAGCGAAGCGCGCAGCTCCGCTTCGGGCGCGGCGAGCGGCGCGCCGTCGCCGCCCGTCTCGCGGAACAGCTCGCCGCCCGAGAGATTCGTGTTGTGCGGGATCACGAGTACGTCGCAGCCCGTACCCGCCTCGAGGCACTCCGTCTTCAGGCGCTGCCACAGGCGCCGGCCGGTGCGGTCGTCGATGAAGTTCGCGGGCTCGGCGGGCGCGACCGCGTTCCGGAACACGACGTTGCGATGGATCATGTTCGAGTCGGGATTGCCCGACCACTCGTAGCCGACGAACGCGGTGAAGGCGCACGCGGCGCTGCGGTCGTAGTGGCGCTCGGCGGCGTCCTGGATCTCCTGCCACGGCTTCGCGGCGGCCTCGCGGCACAGCGCACCGTTCTCGCCGCAGAATCCGTATCGGCGCGGCTCGGCGACGTCCAGCATCGAGCCGTTGACGAGGATGTAGGCGAGCCACGGCCAGCGCCGCACGATCCGGCACACGACCGAGCCGAAGCCGGCGATCTTCGGATCGAGACACGTGCGCGTCTCGCCGAGCAGCTCGGCATGATCGGTCACCACGGCGAAGTCGAGCGGGCGGCGCAGCTGGATCGTGCGCAGCGGCTTGCCGTCGGCGCCATAGGGCTGCACGCCAATCGCCTCGCCGCGCGCGAAGCGGTAGGCGTCGTGCGGCGTCGCGCGCGTGCCCTGCGCCATCGCGTCGAACGAGAGCGCGGTGTGCACGTGCGTGTCGCCGAAGAAGGGGCGGCGCAGCGGATCGGCGTTTGCGCAGGGTGCGCGCGTCTCCGTACGCTCGACCTCCGCGCGCACCGCCGGCGCCGAGATCGAGCAGAGCGCGACGAGCACCAGGATGCGCCTCACCGGTAGACCTCGAGCAACGTCACCTGCGGGCGTGCGGCGTGGTACGGCGTCGGATAGACGGCGACGAAGCACGCGACGAGCGCGAGCACCGAGCCGATCTCGACGAGCGCCGAGCGCGCGCGTCCGTCGCGACGCGCGACGAAGCCCGCCGCGAGCCACACCGCGTACGCGTAGAGCATGCGCCGGCGGAACCACGCCGGGACCGAGCAGGAGGATCGGAACGGGCAGCGCGAACACCGCGAGCGACCAGAGCGCGAAGCGCGCGGCACCCGGACTCATGCTGCCTCCCCTTCTCGCGAGGGGGCGCAGCGTAGCTCGGTCACTGCGTCTGCGAAGGCGTACGCGCGGCGCGCTGCACGGCGGCGATCATCTCCTCGGGCTCCCAGGGCTTGTGCAGGAAGCCGTCGAGGCCGCGGGCGCTGAAGCGCTCGGCCGCCCGCGCCGCGTCGTAGCCGGTCACGAGAATCACGGGCAGATCCGGTCGCTGCTCGCGCAGCCGCAGGAACAGCTCTTCGCCGCTCATCTCGGGCATCACGAGATCGAGGAGCGCCGCGACCAGGTCCGGCGCGTCCGCCAGCCGCTCGATCGCCTCGTTCGGACTCGTCGTGGCGAGCACCCGATAACCCGCCCGCTCGAGCACTTCGCGCGCCAGCTCGAGGACGCCGTCGTCGTCGTCGACGAGGAGCACGGCCCCACTCGCGGAGGCGTCGGCCTCGCGGACCGGCGCCTGCACGGTCGCGACGCTGCGTGCCGACGGCGGCAGCAGCAGGCGCACGGTGGTGCCGCGCGTGGGCGCGCTCTCGACCTCGATCGCGCCGCGGTGGCTCTGCACGATCCCCAGCACCGCGGCCATGCCGAGCCCGCGACCGGAAAACTTGGTGCTGAAGAACGGCTCGAAGACCCGCTCGAGCGTCGCCGGATCCATGCCGCGACCGGCGTCGCTCACTTCGAGCACGACGAAGCGGCCCGGCTCGAGCGTCGCGGCGCCGAAGGCCGCGGCGAGTCGCGCGCGATCGACGTCCTCGGCGCGTGTGCGCACCGTCACACGACCTTCCACCTCCGCCGACTCCGCGGCGTTCATCACCAGGTTCATCAGCGCGCGCCGGATCGCGCCCGCGTCGGCCTCGACGGCGGGCAACTCACGAGCGAGATCGAAGTCCAGCGACACGCGGCCCGCGACCGAGCCGCGCAGCACGTCGGCCGTCGCGACGAGCAGGCCGTTGAGATCGAGCGGAGCGAGCGCCGTCGACGACTTCCCCGCATAGGCCAGCATCTCGTCGGTGAGAGCGGCCGCGTGATCGGCGGCGGAGGCGATGCGCGCGACGCGCGCCCGGACCGTGGCGCCAGCCGGCAGCTCTTCGAGGGCCAGGCGCGCCGAGCCGCGGATCACCGTCAGCAGATTGTTGAAATCGTGCGCGATGCCACCGGCCAGGATGCCGAGGCTCTCGAGCCGCTCCGCCGCCTCGACGTGCCGCGCGAGCCGCGCCCGCTCGGCTTCGGCGAGCTTGAGCTCCGTGATGTCGCGTCCCGAGCCGAGCACGTGGATCGTGCCGTCCGCGTCGCGCTCCAGCGAGCCGAGACGCAGCTGCACCCAACACACGCTGCCGTCGGCGCGCAACAGCTGCTGATCGACGTGCATCTGCGCGCTCTCGCGGAGGCGCTCGTAGATCGCCGGGAGCGCCGCCAACGTGGCCGGATCGAGCGCGCGCTGCCAGCCCGATCCGTCCAGCGAATCCGGTTCGAAGCCGAGCGTTCGCCCGAATGCACCCCACACCCAGTCTCGCGTGAG
>JALOQG010000520.1 GCA_025453505.1 Myxococcota bacterium
CTCCGCTCGCCCGGGCTGGCGCGCGCGGTGCGCGCGGGGCGTGTGAAACGCGCCCCCGAGCGCGGTCGCATCGAGGTCGATCGCGTACACGAGTCGCTGCGCGGACGGCGCGTCGCGGTGCTCGGCGCCGGGCCGGCGGGGCTCTTTGCGGCGCTCGTGCTGGCACGCAACGGCGTCGGCGTCGATCTCGTCGACCGCGGCGACGCGCTGCGCGAGCGCGGCCGCGCGCTGAACGCGTTCGACCGCACGCGCGCGGTCGATCCCGAGTCGAACCTGCTCTTCGGCGAAGGCGGCGCCGGCACCTACTCCGACGGCAAGCTCTACACGCGCGTGGATCACGCGCTCGAGATCCCGCTGCTCGAAGAGCTGATCGCCTGCGGCGCGCCGGAGCGGATCGCGTGGGACGCGCGCGCCCACGTCGGCACGGACCGGCTGCACAGGATCCTGCCCGCGCTGCGCGCACGGCTCGAAGCCGCGGGCGTGCGCTTCCACTGGCGCACGCGCGTCGACGCGCTGCGCCTCGACGACGCCGCTCCGCGCGGCGTCTCCGCGCTCGTGTGCGGCACGGACGAGATTCCGTGCGCCGCGCTCGTGCTCGCGCCGGGGCACAGCGCGCGCGACACCTGGCGCGCGCTCGCGGAGCAGGGCGTCCCGTTCGAAGCCAAGCCGTTCCAGCTCGGCGTGCGCATCGAACATCCGCAATCGCTCGTCGATCGTGCCCGGCACGGCGACGGGCCGGAGGCCGCGCTGCTCGGGCCGGCGTACTACGGGCTCACCTGCCGCGCCGGCGACGACGCGCCGAGCGCGCACTCCTTCTGCATGTGCCCCGGCGGCCAGATCGTCGCGAGCGTGTCCGAGCCGGGCCTGCTCTGTACGAACGGCATGTCGAACTCCCGCCACTCCTCGGGCTACGCGAACGCGGCGATCGTGACCACGCTCGGCCCGCGCGAGTTCGGCGACGGCGCGTTCGCGGGCGTCGCGTTCCAGGCCGCGCTCGAGCGCGCGTTCTTCGCCGCGGGCGGCGGCGACTACACCGCACCGTCCCAGCGCGCCGCGGATTTCCTGGCCGGCCGCGCGAGCGCCGATCTCGCGCGTTCGAGCTATCGCTTCGGCATGGTCGCCGCGCGCGTGGACGCGCTCGTCCCGCCGCTCGTGCACGACGCGCTCGCCCGCGCGCTCGTGCGCTTCGATCGCGAGATCCCGGGCTTCGCGGGCCCGGAAGGCATCCTCGTCGGCATCGAGTCGCGCAGCTCCGGCCCCGTGCGCATCCCGCGCGACCGCGACCGCTTCACCGCGCTCGGCTTCTCGAATCTGTATCCGGTCGGCGAGGGCGCGGGCTACGCGGGCGGCATCATGAGCGCTGCGATCGACGGCGCCCGCGCCGCGCAGGCGCTGCTGGTGCAGGGCGTCGCGGCGCATGCGACGTGAACACGCTCAGGCACAGCGTGCGACGAGTTCCTCGCTGATCTCCCACAGGCGCTTCGCGGCGTCGTCGTCGGTCGCGTACTTCGCGGGCCGCCCCTCGCGCTCATCGGCGAAGTAGCGGCCCGAGACGCCGGCGACGTCGCGCGACGTCGCGAGCCACACGCCCGTCGCGGCGCCGCGTTCCGGCGTGCGCATGAAGAGGCCGAGCAGCCGGCCCGCGATCTTCGTCCACGGCGCGTCGGTCTGGCCGAGCTGCGTCGCGACGGCGCCGGGATGGAAGCAGTTGGCGGTGACGCCGGAGCCGTCGAGACGCCGCGCCAGCTCGCGTGTCCACAGGATGTTGCACAGCTTCGAGCGGCCGTAGACGCCGAAGGTGCGGTACGCGTGGCGCTCGCATTGCAGGTCGTCGAAGTCGAGCGGTCCGCCGAACTTGTGCGCGTCCGAGGCCGTGCTGACGATGCGCGCGCCCGGCGTCTCGCGCAGGCGATCCAGCAGCAGGTTCGTGAACAGGAAGTAGGCGAGGTGGTTGATCGCGAAGGTCGCCTCGAAGCCGTCCGCCGTGGTCTCGCGACTCATCTTGACGACGCCGGCGTTGTTGAAGAGCACGTCGATGCGCGGCGCGACCGCCAGCACGCCGGCCGCCGCCGCGCGCACCTCGCGCAACGCGGCGAGATCGCCGCGCACGACCTCGACGATCGCGCCGGGCGTGCGCGCGCGGATCGCGGTGAGCGTCGCGTCGGCGCGCGCCGGGTTGCGTGCGACGAGCACCAGCCGCGCGCCGCGCGCGGCGCTCCGCCAGCGCTGCAGCTCTTCGCCGAGCGCCGCTTCGGTGTTGCAGGTGGGATCTTCGAGCACGCACTCGTGCAGGTGTCGCAGCGCCGCTCCGACTTCGGGGCCGGGGCCGCAGCCGAGCCGCTTCATCACGGCGGCGCCGTCGAGCGCGAGATCGGGTCGGCCGAGCGCCGCGTCGGCGCGCCGCACGCGTTCGAGCCGCTCGCGCAAGGCCGCGAGCGGAACGCCGGCCTCCGCTTCGCGGAGTTGCAGCAGCCGCTCGATGCCGTCGGGACCGGCGCGGCGCAGCAGGCGACGCACGTCGGCGTCGCCGCGCAGCGGGCGGGCGTCGATCGGATGCAGCGCGACCAGGTGACCGACTGCGGCGGCGATGCGTTTCGGAAAGCGCTGCCGACCGAGCAGCGACTCCGCGTGGGTGCGGCGCAGCCACGCGGCGAGGCGCAGCACGAGATCGGGCGGCAGGCGCTGCGCGACTTTGCCGGCGTCGGCCGACGCGTTCGGGAAGAGATCGGCCTCGATGCCGCTCGCGCGCAGCAGTGCGATGCCGCGCGCGACCGCGGGCCCGCGCACCAGCGCTTCGAGTTCGTGCCGCACGCGCTCGCGCGCGACGCCGCGCAGCGCGGTGCGGGCGTCGCGCATGCAGGGCTCGAGCGCCGGGTCGGGCAGCAGTCCCAGCGTCGCGACCAGGCGCGCGGCGCGCAGGGTGCGCAGGGGATCTTCCGCGAAACGGTCGGCGGCGTCGCCGACCGCGCGCAGCGCGCCGCGCTCGAGGTCGCGCGCGCCGTCGTGCGGATCGACGAGCGTGGCGCTGCCCGGATCCCACGCCATCGCGTTCACCGTGAAATCGCGATGTGCGAGATCGTCGGCGAGCGTCGCGCCGCGGAATGCGGTCACGTCCACGGGGCCCGCGGAAGTCGGCACCATGACCGTGCCGTGGCGCACGCCGATCGGAACCGCGCGCGGAAAGAGTGCGACGAGTTCCGCTGCGCTCGCCGCGGTGGTGACGTCGTAGTCCACGATCGCGACGCCGCGCAGGAGATCTCGCACGCAGCCGCCGACGAGCCACGCCTCGTGACCGGCGTCGCGCAGCCGTTGGAGTACGGCGCGCACCGGCGCAGGAATCGGGGCGGCGCGGAGGCGGCCGTGCATGCGCGCAGTCTATGGCGACGGCGTCCGTTATGCTGCGTCGCCCCGGACGAACGCGGAGGACAGGCGATGGCAGGACGTGAAATCGGGCGCGACATCGAGCTGGCGAACGGCGCCGAGCGCCTGCGCGCGCATCTCGCCGTGCCCGACGGCGGCCGCGGTCCGGGCGTCGTCGTCATCCAGGAATGGTGGGGACTCGTCGATCACATCCGCGGCGTGTGCGCACGTCTCGCGCGCGCGGGCTTCGTCGCGCTCGCGCCGGATCTCTACCGCGGCGAGACGGCTTCCGATCCCGACACCGCCGCGCGTCTGATGATGGCGCTCGAGATCCCGCGCGCGGCGCGCGACCTCGACGCGGCGGTGGACGGCCTGCTCGCGCAGTCCGCGACGACCGGTGCGAAGGTCGGCGTCGTCGGCTTCTGCATGGGCGGCCAGCTCGCCCTCTACGCGGGCACCTGCAATCCGAGGATCGGCGCCGTGGTGGACTGCTACGGCGTGCACCCGAACGTGAAGCCGGACTGGACGGGGCTCGCGGCGCCGGTGCTCGGCGTCTTCGCCGAGCGCGACGCCTACGTTCCGCCGGCGGTCGTACACGAACTCGAAGCCGCGCTGCGCGCCGCGGGCAAGCGCACGTCCTTCACGATCCATCCGGGCGTCGATCACGCGTTCCTGAACGACACGCGCCCCGACGTCTACGACGCGGCCGCCGCGGAACGCGCGTGGGCGGAGATCACGACCTTCCTGCGCGCGGAGCTCGCTTGAGCGCGCGCGGCGCGGCGACGTCGCGCGATCGCGCGCTG
>JALOQG010000521.1:0-998 GCA_025453505.1 Myxococcota bacterium
ATCCGCGGGTGGGTAGACGAAATCCGAGCAGTGTCGAGTGATCGCACGGCGCGCCGCGAGCGTCGCGATCGAGTCACGCGCCGAGATCGCGTCCGCGCGAAGCGACCACGCGTTCGAAGCGCTCGGCCCGGCGCCGCTCCGGGCCGTCGATGCGTGCGAGCCAGCGCCGCACGTAATCGGTGTCGAGCGGTTCGTCGCAAGCGAACACGATGGTCGCGATGTCGCGCCAGTCCTTCTCGCGGTCGAAGGTCGCCTTGTACGTGATCAGATCCTCGGCGCTGAGGATGTGGATCGCGTCGCCGTAGAAGTCGACGCGGCGCCGGCGCTGCCAAGAACTCTGGTGGAGCGGGTCGTAGGCGAAGAAGAGATCGACGGGCGTGGCATCCCAGAGGACGCGGACCTGCTCGTCGCGCGCCACGAGCGTTCGCAGGCCCGGGTTCTGGACGGCGGCGCCCAGCGAAGCGAGCACCGCGAAGACGCGCTCGGCCTGCGCGGCCGGCAAGAAGACGTTGACGTCGATGTCGTGCGTGGCGCGCAGGCTGCCGTAGTAGGCGAGCGCCTGGGCGCCTCCGAACGCGTGCGGAATGCCCGCTTCGGTGAAGGCGCGCTCGAGCGCGACGATCTGCTCGTCGAGCAGCATCAGGCGGCGTCGGTCCGCGAGTGGAAGCGCGGGAACGGGCGCTCGTCGGGCTCGCGTCGCGCGCCCGTCGAGTGTGCGATCCGGCTCGCCGTGCGCAGCAATCCTCGCAGTGCCTTGCCGCGTTCCGCCTGCGAACGGCCGATCCACTCCGCGGCTTCCTCGAGATGCTCCGGCAGGCGTTCCGCCTCGAGCATGCCGAGCGCCTCCCGCAGCAACGCGACCAGACCGGGCTCGATGCTTCCGCCCGCGCGCAGCTCCGCCAACAGCCGGCGCGCCGCCGCGTCGGTGCGGTGGGGACTGACCGGGATGCCGCGGCGCCGCGCGCTCGCGAGGAGCTTCGCGCGATCGAAGGGGCGCC
>JALOQG010000521.1:1031-3237 GCA_025453505.1 Myxococcota bacterium
GCGCGGGCCTCGGCCCGCTCGAGGACCTCGGGCGTCAGCACGCCGCGGAAGCGCGCGAGCACGTACTGACGAGGCCCCCGCTCGGTCGAGCGGCACTCGCGGATCTCGTAGGCCTGGCCCTGGGCACGGAGCGAAGCCATGGATCTCCTCCCCGCCGGCCGCCTCGCGGCGTGTCCGGGCTCTCGGGTCCTTCGGGCGTCGTCTAGTACTCTCGGACACTATTCCAGTCCTATCAAGTACGGTTCGAGCTCCCCATTCACCGCGGCCGCTCGCTCGCGGCGCCCGCGGGGCGAGGACGCGGCAAGGTCGAGGCGATGTACTTGCCGTTCCTTCTACGCCGTGTTCGTGCGGGCGCGAGAGCTCAGCCTCTGAATCGTCTCGCGCGAAGCGCCGGGGCCGGCCTCCATGCGCAAGTCGCTGCGTGTGAGCGGCGTGCCGTCGGCGTCCGTCACGCGCAGCTTCGCGATGCGCCGTCGGCTGCGGCGGTCGCGCACGATCAACGGCTCGTTGCCGCGGCCGAACACCCACTCGTCCGCCCACTCGCGCAGCGCCGTCAACACGGTCAGCAGCGCTTCGCCCTTCGGTGTCAGGCGATACTCGAAGCGCTCGCCCTCGCGGCCTGCGTCGATCCGCTCGAGGATTCCGTGCTCGACGAGATGCGCGAGCCGCGCGGAGAGGATGTTCTTCGCAATGCCGAGGCTGCGCTGGAACTCCCCGAAGCGGCGCGCGCCGAAGAAGGCATCTCGCACGATCAGCAGCGACCACCAATCGCCGCACGCCTCGAGCGCCTGAGCGATCCCGCAGTTCATCTTGTCGAAGCGTTTGCGTTTCATGGCGAGAGCAAGCTAGCGATCGTTGGGTTGCATGAAAGAACCGGAGTGCCGCGCCCGCAGCTACCACGGCTCGCTGAAGGGGCGGACGACCACGTCGAACGCCCATGCCGATCGGTCCTGGTGGACCAGACCGAACGCGACCTCGGCGATCGCGCTCGGTCTGGCGAAGAAGTCGTCGGGCGCGTCGCGGAAGTGCCGGCGCGCCCAAGGGACGTCGTTGCCGGTCACGAGGATGGCGCCCTCCCCCGCCTCGATCATGGCGGGAGCGACGGCGCGTGCGAGGTGCAGCAGGGCCATGACGTTGACTGCGAAATTGCGCTCGAGCACCGCGGGCTCGATCTGCTGGAAGTCGCCGAAGGCGCCGCCCACTGCGTTGTGGACCAGGACGCTCGCGGGACCGAGTTCGCCCGCGACGCGCGCCAGCGTTTCGACGATCTGCGCCTCGTCCGCGACGTCGCACGGATAGGCGGAGGCGCCTGGCAACTCCGCCGCGAGCTCTCGCAGACGGCTCTCGGTGCGCGCGAGCAAGGCAACTCGATAGCCGCCCGCGGCGAAGCGGCGCGCGAGCGCGCTGCCCGTGCCGGGGCCGACGCCGGTGACGACGCAAACTCGCTTGGACACGGCGGCTCTCCTTCGGGCCTGCGGCCGTGAGGGCGGCGGAGACGAACTCCAGCCGATCGCGACCGGAACGTAGCGCCAGATGGTTGCATAACGCAACCGTTTGATCTACAAGAGTCTCAGGCGAGTTCGCCTGCTCGGTCGCCAGCGAGCGCGCCAACCTGGAGAGAGACGATGTCCGAGTGGAAGTCCACCGCCTGCATCCTGTGCGAGTGCAACTGCGGCATCGAGGTGCAGCTCGGCGGCGCCGACGGGCGCCGCCTCGTGAAGGTGCGCGGCGACGAGGCGCATCCGGCGTCGCGCGGCTACGCGTGCGAGAAGCCCTCGCGTCTCGATTTCTACCAGAACGGCCCGCACCGCCTGACCCGGCCGCTGCGACGCCGCGGTGATGGCACGTTCGAGGAGATCGACTGGGAGACCGCGATCCGCGAGGTGGCCGCTCGCCTCGCGGCGATCCGCGATGCGCATGGTGGCGAATCCATCTTCTACTACGGTGGCGGCGGCCAGGGCAACCACCTGCCTGCCGTGTACGGGCAGGCAACGCGCTCGCTGCTCGGATCCGTGCACAGCGCGAACCCGATCTCCCAGGAGAAGACCGGCGAGTTCTGGGTCGCGACGAAGATGGTCGGCGGCTACTCGCGCGGCGACTTCGAGCACTCCGAGGTGGCGCTGTTCCTGGGCAAGAACCCCTGGTTCTCGCACGGCATTCCGCGCGCCCGCCTCACCCTGCGCGAGATCGCGAGGGACCCGGCGCG
>JALOQG010000123.1 GCA_025453505.1 Myxococcota bacterium
CTGGCAACCAACCAGGCGAACCGCGCCAATCGAGCCTCTTCCGCCTGCTCCAATCCTTCTGGCGCTGGCTCTTGGGAAGGGCAGGAGGCGGCGCTCCGCAACGCGACGCGAGCGCCGCGCTTCCGGCTGCCGCCGGTGAAACCCTGACGCGCCTGCGCTTTGCGTTGAAGCTCCAACCCGGCGGCCCGATGGCGCCGATGGTCGACGCGATGATCCGCCCCTTGATGCTGCCCGCCGCGGAGGATCTCGCGAACCGCATCCTCGCGCAGCTCGAATCGGATCGCGCATCGTGAGCGACTTCTCCTTCGTCGCGTCGGAACAGGCGATGCTCGACGCAGCGCGCGCCGCGACCGGCCTCGACGACTTCGGCGCCGGCGCATGGCGCGATCACTTCCGCGCGCTGCTGCAAGCCTACGACGACGAGTCGCACCTCACCGAGGCCGGACGCCAGATGGTGCAGGGCGAGATCGGCGGCGCGCTCGCCGCGCGGCTCGCGTGCGAAGCCGCGTGGAAGCGCGATCCCGGCGTGTTGCGCGACGAGATCCGCCGCCCGCACTTCATCCTCGGACTGCCGCGTTCGGGCACGACCGCGCTGCACTGGCTGCTCGCGCAGGATCCGCGCAACCAGGTGCTCGAGTACTGGATCGCCGCGGCGCCGCGCCCGCGTCCGCCGCGCGCGACGTGGGAGGCAGAGCCCGCCTTCCAGGGCGCCGTCGAAGTGCTGAAGTGGATCTACGACACCGATCCCGGGCTGCGCGCGATCCACGTCATGGAAGCCGATGGCCCGGAGGAGTGCCGCCACCTCTTCGTGCAGTCGTTCCTCGACCACACCTTCGACTCGAACGCGACGATCCCGGGCTACACGAAGTACTTCGAAGCGCAGGACATGCGGCCCGCCTACGAGCGCCACCGCGACGTGCTGAAGCTCGTCGGCTCGACGTCGCCCGAACGGCGCTGGGTGCTGAAGTACCCCGCGCACATGCGCGAGCTGCACACGCTGCTCGCCGTCTACCCGGACGCCTGCATCGTGCAGACGCATCGCGATCCCGTGAAGGTGCTGCCGTCGGTCTGTTCGCTCGTCACGGGCTGGCGCAGCCTCTACGAGGGCCGCGCCGACGCGCACGCGATCGGCGCATGGCAGCTCGAGATGTACGCGTCGATGATGGAGCACGCGATGTACGTGCGCGCGAAGGCGAATCCTGCGCACTTCTTCGACTTCGACTTCCGCGAGCTGATCGCGGATCCCGTCGCCGCGATCGGACGCATGTACGCGCATTTCGGCATCGAGCCCGACGCCGAGGCTGAGCGCCGCATGCGCGCGTGGCACACCGACAACCGCCAGCACAAGCACGGCGGCCACGCCTACACGCTGGCGCAGTTCGGCCTCGTCGAAGGCGAAATCCGCGAACGCTTCGCGCGCTACATGCGCCGCTTCGGCGTAGCGGCGGAGCCGGGCGGAAGCGACTAGCGCTCCGCGGCCGCGCAGCGCAGGATCGAGGCCAGCGAGCGTTCGACGTCTGCGTCGCTGGTCGCCCAGCCCGAGACGCTGATGCGCATGCCGGCGGCGCCGCGCCAGGTCGTCGGTCCGGCCCAGCAGACGCCCTCGCGCTGCACGCGCTCGATCACGCGGGCGGTCTTCGCGGCGTCGCCGAACGACACCACGACCTGGTTCAACGCGACCTCGTTGCGGACGTCGTGGCCCGCGGCGCGCAGACCCTCTGCGAAACGCCGGGCCTGCCGGCAGCAGCGATCGACGAGCGCGGCGACGCCGGCGCGGCCGAGACTGCGCAGCGCCGCCCAGACCTCGACGCCGCGCGCGCGGCGCGACAGCTCCGGCCCGTAGTGGAACGGCTCGCGCGGCGCGTCCACCGTCAGGTACGCGGCGTCCACCGTCATCGCGTCGCGCAGCGCCATCGCGTCGCGCACCAGCACGACGCCGCATTCGTAGGGAACGTTCAGCCACTTGTGCGCGTCGGCGGCCCACGAATCCGCGCGTTCGACGCCCGCGACGAGACTGCGCAGGCGCGGCACGGTCGCGGCGAAGAGGCCGAACGCGCCGTCCACGTGCAGCCACGAGCCGCTGCGATCGCACCAGTCGCGCAGCGCCTCGAACGGATCCGACGCGCCCGAATTGACGTTGCCGGCCTGCGCGCACACCAGCGCGGGCTCCGCGAGCGGCGGCAGCGCATCCGTGCGGATGCGGCCCTGCGCGTCGGTCGCGAGCCGGTGTACGCGGTCGCGGCCGAATCCGACCAGGCCGAGCGCTTTCCGTACGGAGGCGTGGAACTCGTCGCTGACGTACACGGGGATCTGTGGAGCGCCGAAGAGGCCGTCGGCTTCGACGTCCCAGCCCGCGCGCGCCAGCAGTGCGTGGCGCGCGGCGGCCAACGCGCTGAAGTTCGCGAGCGTCGCGCCGCTCACGAGCGCGCCGCCGCAGCTCGCGGGCAGGCCGAAGAGTTCCGCGAGCCAGCGCACCGACACTTCTTCGAAGAGCGCGCCGGCCGGCGAACTCGCGTGCGAGAACGCGTTCTGGTCCCATGCGCTCGCGAGCACGCCCGCCGCGACGGTCGCGGGCAGCGATCCGCCGGTGACGAAGCCGAAGTAGCGCGGTCCCGCGCTCGCGACGGTGGCGGGCGAGCCGAGTGCGTCGAGTTCGGCGAGCACGTCGCGTGCGCCACGGCCCGCTTCCGGCAGCGGCGCGTCGAGCGCGTAGCGCAGCTTCGCGACGGCGTCGGGCTCGGCGCGCACGGGCCGCGCGGGCAGGGCGTCGAGATAGGCGACCGCACGCTGCGTCGCGTCGGCGAGCAGGGCGGGATCGATCGGTGCCGGGGTTCGCGTCTCCATGCGAGGAGATTTGGAGAGGCGCGCCGCCCGATCAAGTCCAATCCGCGCGTTCGCGGCCGGCGATCAGCCCGGTTCCGTCCAGGTCACCGCCCAGACGCAGGCGTCGCCGCCGCGCAGCACGCAAGTCTGTTTCTCGACGACGACGTCCACGGCGCCCGCGACGCGCAGCGTCTCGGCGAAGTAGCCGCGGAAGATCGAGCACATCTCGCGCGACGGGAGCGCGTAGTCGCGCACCTCGAAGCGGCCGCGGCCGGGTGCTTCCACCAGGATCTCGAAAGAGCCGGAGTCGTGCTGGCTGGCCCAGAGCGCGACGCTGCGACGCGCGAGCGTGTCGGTGTCGTCGGTACGGAGGTGGCGGTAGACGCCTTCCAGGTGCTCGCGTGCGACGGTGGCGCCGAGCGTCTCGAGCGTCCGCTCGCGATCGCCCGGCAGCAGATCGAGCATGCCGCGCAGCAACGTCAGGAGATCCTGCTCGGGGTACCAGCTCGAGGGCTGGATCGTCTCGTCCAGATAGTGGTGGGCGTCGGCGGGCAGCGCCGCCAGCGCGCGTTCCCGCTGGGAGCGGAGGAACCGCACCATCGAGACGAGCGTAGTTCCCTTGGTCTTGGCCATCGGCGCGATCCTCCGGGCATGCCTCGGAGTCGTTTCGGCGCGCAGCCGTCGCGCCTGAAGACGCGTCTAGCGGAACGATCGCGCGAAGAGGGCGTCCACGGCGAGAGCGCCGGCCTCCGAGAGGAAGCGCGTCCCGGTGCCACAGAAGTGCGGATGCCGGATCACAGGCTCCTTGCACGTCTCGAAGGCCTCGCCGCTCCACTGGAACCAGCCCTCGCGGTCCTGGTCGAAGACGAAGAGCGGCTTGTTGCAGAGCTTGGCGAACTCGGCGCCCCAGCCGGTGCCGCCCTTGACGGTCTGGTCGGGCAGGATCTTGCCGACGACGTAGATCTCCTGGCCGTGATTGACCTGGAAGTAGATCGTCTGCAGCACCTTCTTGAAGAGCGGCGTGTCGGGATACGAGCGATGCATCAGCTTCGACACGTACGAGAGGCTGACGTCGCCGTGCTTCAGCTCCTCGTGCGTCAGCACGCGGATGCCGCGGCGGCGCGCGTCGTTGTGGCCGTCGAAGGTGAAGTTCACCTCGTCGATGCCGTGGCGTTCGGCCGCGGCGCCGAACGCCGCTTCGGCGCCGTTCGCGGCGCCGCTGTAGAGGATGCAGTCTTCGGGCTTCACGGCGGTCTCCTTCTCGCTTCCTAGGCCTGCACGTCTTCGATCCGGACGACGCGCGTCACCGGGTCCGGGCGTTCCTGCGCGCCGACCCAGCGCAGGCACATCGTGCCGCGTCGGTGCCCGGCGGTGTCGAGCCAGTTCGGGACGCCCGGATCGCGGTGCGCGACGACGAGCCGCACCGAGCCGTCCGGCTTCGCGCGCGCGCCGAAGTGGTTCAGCGCGATCGTGTGCCAGCGGTAGTCGAGCGACTCCATCCAGTGGTTGTTCAGCTGGAAGTTCCAGTACTCGCAGCGCGGAGGCACGAGGTCGATCACGAGCGCCTCGTCCGGCTCGAGCTCGAAGTAGCCGTGGTAGTAGACGATGTTCGGATCGCCGTGGGCGGCGGCGGCGACGGCCGGGTCGAAGAGCGGCAGCTGGTTCTTCGCCTTCGCGAAGCCCTCCGCCCAGTCGGCGAAGATCGTCGCCGTTCCGTGTACGTACGCCGCGGCGGCCTGGAGACCGCGGTCGAGGAACGCCGGCGTCAGCGGCGCCGGATGCGCAGCCGTTCCGTCCGCGACGATGCGTTCGAGATGCAGATCGGCGATCGACTCGTGCGCGCGGTCCTGGAAGGTCTGGCGCACGATCAACGACGACGTGTCGGGCTCCATGCGCAGCCAGTTCTTCCCGGGCTGCTCGCGGCAGGAGAGGATCGCCTCGAACGATCCGTCGGCCTCGATCTTCATCTCGCGCGCGTCGAGGTAGCCGGTCTGGCCGCGACGCGCCTTCGATCCGTAGGAGCCCGCGTAGGTGCCGAAACCCAGATAGTGCACGGTGCCGCGCGTACCGGAGAGGCGGTACTCGTGCGCGCCGTCGATCGCCGCGCTCTGGTAGTAGTTGTCCGGGTTGTCGGCGCCGATCTTCACCGTCTCGTGCGCGGGGCGGCGCAGCACGGGAAAGAGCGGATCCGCGAACTCGACGTACGACTCGAGCGCGACGCGCGTGAGCCGCGAGAGATAGCGGAAGCCCTCGGCGCGATCGAAGGGATCCAGGGGCGAGCCGGGCCGCAGGACGACCTCGCCGGCGCGCTTGAGCGCGTCGCAGAAATCCGACCAGGTCCGGCCGTCGAGAACCCGCTGCGCGGCGTCGTCTTCGCTCATGGCGCGCGAGTATACTCGCCGCCCTGCTCGGGAGAACGCGAGCGGAACACCGGGAGAAAGCATGTCGAACGGCGCCGATCCGCATCCGGCACGACTCGCCTCGCAGCGCTCGATGGACGCGGTGCACCGCAAGGACAAGGAGGCCTGGGTCGACAACTTCGCCGACGACGCGATCGTCGAAGATCCGATCGGTCCCTCGATCCTCGACCCGTCGGGCGCGGGACACCGCGGCAAGGCCGCGATCGCCGCGTTCTGGGACAAGCTGATCGGGCCGAACCGCGTCTTCTTCGACTTGCGCGAGTCGTACGCCGGCGGGCTCGAGTGCGCGAACGTCGGCAGCGTCAACACCGTGCTTGCGAACGGCGCGGTGTTGATCGTGAACGGCGTCTTCACGTATCGCGTGAACGAGGCCGGCAAGGTCGTCGCGCTGCGAGCCTACTGGGAGCCGCCGCGCATGAAGTCCGTCGCGCCGGCGTGATCTCGCTCACCGTATCCGGCGTCGCGCGCCTCTTCGGCGGCGACCTCGCGGGAATCGTCGCGTTCGCGAAGCGCGCCGAGGACGCCGGCATCGGGCAGATCGCGATGACGGATCACCTCGCGATCGGGCTGCGCACGGACCGGTATCCGTACGGGCGCTTCCCGTTCCCGAACGAGGAGCCGTGGCCGGAGCCGCTGACGACGCTCGCGGCGATCGCCGGCGCGACGACGCGCATCCGGCTCGCGACCGCGGTGTTGATCGCGCCGCTCCGCCCCGCGCTGCTGCTCGCGAAGACGGTCGCGACGCTCGATGCGCTCTCGGGCGGCCGCGTCGATCTCGGTGTCGGCGTCGGCTGGCAGGCGGAGGAGTTCAGTGCGGCCGGCGTGCGCTTCGGCCTGCGCACGGCGCGCATGCACGACACGCTGCGCGCGTGCCGCGCACTCTGGGGCGCGTCGCCGGCGAGCTTCCAGTCGGAGACGGTGTCGTTCGATTCGCTGTGGTGCGAGCCGCGGCCGGTGCAGCCGGGCGGCGTGCCGATCTGGTTCGGCGTCACACCGAGCGAGCGGCACATCGCGGCGATCGTCGAAATGGGCGCCGGCTGGATGCCCGTCGGCAGCGATCTCGCGGCGCTGCGCGAAGGCGCGCTCCGGCTGCGCACGGCGTTCGTCGCGGCGGGCCGCGATCCCGCGTCGCTCGGCGTGCGCGCGAACGTCGCCCCCGCACGCGACGCGAACGGCCGCCCCGATCTCGACCGCACGCTCGCCGAAAACGCGCCCGCCGCGCGCGAAGCCGGCGCGACGGTCCTCGCCTTCCCGATCGCGGCGTGGGCGCGGCGGCCGGAGGATCTGGTCACGTTCCTGGCTCGGCTCGCACGCGCGAGCTGACGGCCGGGCGGACGCTCAGGGCTGCGCGAGCGCCGCGCGCGTCTGGTACATCGAGTGATGCACCGACCACATGCGCAGGAACAGCTCCGGGTAGGCCGCGTCCTCGATCGACACGAATCCCCAGTTGTTGTCCTCGCCGTCGAAGCGGCCGGTCTCGGGCTGATCGGCCCACTCGAACCAGTGCGCTCCGACGAGATGGGGTCGCGCCAGCACGCGCTCGAGATAGAGGCCATAGGCATCGGCACGCGCCGTCTGGTCGGGCAGGTTCGGATACACGGGCGGCCACGCGTTCGGCAGGCCGACGTCGTCGGCGCGATAGCCGAACTCGGTGATGAGGATCGGCTTGCCGGCGAGGGCGTACATCGCGTCCACGTCGTCGAGCACTTCGCCGACCGGCAGCAGGTCGTAGGCGCGCGCGGAGTTCGCGGCGATCGTCGTCCAGTCTGCGTTCCACTCGTAGGCATTGACGGACACGACGTCGACCCACGGCGCGGCTGCGGCGACGGTGTCGGCGCCGGTGCCGTAGGCGATGAAGCGCGCGCCGAGGATCAGCACGTCGGGGGCGATCGCGCGCAGTGCGTCGTGCGCGACGCGGAAGTAGCGGCCGGCCACGTGGCCGCGGAAGGCGCCGCGATCGGCGCGCGGGCCCGGGCCGTCGCGGCGGAAGTCCACGGAGAGCGCACCGCGGCCCTGGATCTCGTCCCAGTCGCCGAGTTCGAGATTCCACGCCGCATTGAAGGCCGCGAGATCCCCCGCGTAGCGGGACTCGAGGAAAGCTTGCAGCGCGAGCTTGCCGGGCGCGCCGGCGGGCAGCTTCATGTACGCGTCGATGAACGGCAGCGACTGGCGCAGGCTCGGACCCCACGGCAGCTCGTTGTCGGTGTAGACGCCGATGCAGTACGAGTCGCCGGCACACGCGCGGGCCCGTTCCGCTTCGGCCGCCGCACCGGTCACGAAACGCGGATCGAAGAAGTCGAGCAGCGCGGGACCGAACGGCGACTCGGTGCCCGGGATGCCCGGTGCGCCGCCCGAGAAGCCGAGGATCTGCGT
>JALOQG010000124.1 GCA_025453505.1 Myxococcota bacterium
CCGTCGTCGTCAGCAACAACGTGTGCAGCGGCGGCCACGGCACCCACGCACCGTCGGGATGGTTCACGAGCGGGTCGAAGAGCAGGACTTCGCCCGGGTGAGCCAGTCCGAACTCGGCGCGGCGCAGGTGGTAGTAGGCGTCGCCGACCGGAAACACCGTGGCGTCGCCGAGGAAGACGTCGGGCCACTGCAGCGAGCGCACGGCGGCGCCGCACGCGACCACGACGAGAAGGAGCGCCGCGGTCGGGAGCCGCCGCATGCTTCGGGCCGGCGCTATCCGGGACCGGAAGCGCCGGCCTTGGCGGCCTCGAGTCGTCGCCGCGCGTCTTCGGCTTCGTCGAAGTTGCCGAGCGCGAGCGCCCGCTCGAACGAGGCCGCTGCCTGGTCGTGGCGGCCCAGGGCCTGGAGCGCGAGCCCGGCGTGGTAGTGGTACTCGGGCCGCTCCGGCGACGTCGCGGACTTGCCGCGTTGCGAGAGTTCGATCGCGTACTCGAACTGCTGCAGCGCGGGATCGTTGAGATTCTTCTTCAGGTACACGTAGCCGAGCGTGTCGGCGACCTCGGCGCTCTCCGGTTCCGCCTGCTGCGCTTCCTGGGCCAGCGTGAGCGCGCGCTCGAGATCGCTGCCTTCCTTCGCGAGGATCCAGGCGAGGTCGTTCTTGGCGCCGGGCAGATCGGAGCGTGCCGCGAGCACCTTCTCGTAGAGCGGCTTCGCTTCCGCGTCGCGCCCCGCCGTGACGTAGAGACGCGCGAGCAGCTGCTGGCCCGACGGCGGCAGCGCGCCCGCCGTCTCCGCCTCGAGGAACGAAGCGATCGCCTCGTCCACACGGTCCTGCGCCACGTAGAGATTCGCGAGCAACTCGAGCGCGCCCGGCAGCGAAGGTGCGGCGGCGAAGGCGCGTCGCGCTTCCTCTTCTGCGCCGGCGTAGTCCTGGCGCGAGGCCAGGATCTGGGCGCGGAGCAGGAGCAGCGGCGGCGTCAGCGGCTGCGACTTCGCGGCCTCATCGATGCGCGCCAGCGCCTGGTCCGCCTTGCCCGCGGCGAGATCCAGCTGCGCCAGCATGCGCAGCGCCTGCGCGTTGCCGGGCTGCTTCGCGAGCGCTTGCTCGATGTAGCCGCGCGCGCGATCGGGCTCGCGTGCGCCCTCTTGCTGAGCGAACTCGAGCATCGCCGACACCGGCGGGGTTTCGCCCGCCAGCAACTCCTCGAGCAGGACCTTGGCTCCGGGCCGCCGCCCCAGGGCGTAGAGCGTCTGCGCGTAGAGGAGCTTTTCGTTGTTGCGCAGCGAACCGCTGTCGCGCTGGATCCGGTTCAGCGTCTGGAGCGTCTGGGCGTGATCGTTGGCCGCCGCGTGGATCGCGGCCTTGATGCGGAGCGCCTCCACCGCCTGCGCGGGGGCGAGTGCGACGGCGCGGTCGATCGCCGCGACGGCCGCGGGAATCGCATTGCGGCGCAGCTCGGCGAACGCGAGGAGCTGCTGCCCCTCCGCGGTCTCTTGCGAGCCGACGTAATGGCGGAGCGCGAGCGCCGCGTCGTCGTTGCGGTTCTCGACGAGCGCGATCCGTCCTTTCGCGAGCTCCGTGCGCGGATCGGCGGGAAACTCGCGCGCGAGGCGTTCGTACGTGGTGCGTGCCGCGTCGAGGTCGTTGCTGCGCAGCTGCAGAGTGACGACCTGATCGAGCGCGACCGGCGCTCCCACGCCCGCATCGGCCTGCGCGATCAGGTGGTCGTAGGCCTCCTGCGCGCGATCCTGTTCGTAGAGGAAGCCGGCGTACCGGACGTGTGCGTCGATCTCCTGCGGCTTCTGCTCGAGCATTCGCTCGTAGACCGCTTCGCCGCTGCCCTTGGCGCGCCTCTCCTCGAGCTGGGCGAGACTCGTCCAGCTGTCGAGGTTGTCCGGCGCCGCTTCGACCTGCTGCTCGATTGCCCAGCGCAGGAACTCCTCGTTGCCCACTGCGCGCGCGTAGCTGATCGCAGCGCCGGCCGAGCGGGCTCGCGAACTCTTCGATTTCGCCACGCCGACCGCGTCGCGGAACGCGGCCTCCGCTTGCTTCTCGTGGTCCGGCCAGACGGCATAGAGGCGGCCGAGTTCGACACGAACGCGATGGCCGTCGGGGAAGATCTCTGCGGTGCGCTGGAACGCCTTCTCCGCCGCCTGGAACACCTCCTGCGGGACGGACTCGCCCTTGAGCGTGTGCTCCCGGATCCGCGCGAGGTGCACGATCCCGAGCTGCATCCAGGCCATGCCGTCCTTCGGTGCGAGCTCCGTCGCGGTCAGTGCGGCCTGGAGCGCGTCCTCGGTCTTGGCGCGCGCGAGCGCGATCTCCGATCGGCGCACGTAGGCGGTCGGGTTGCTCGGCTCGCGCTCGATGACCTGGTTCACGAGTTCTTCGGCGCGCGCGGTGTCGTCGAACGTGATCAGCTTGGCTTCCGCCAGTGCGGCGTCCGTCCGCGCCGGATCGAGCCGGGTCGTCTCCCGGTAGAAGAAAGAAGCGTCGGCGAGTTTCCTCTCGTCGCTGAGCAGCTCGGCGATCCGAAAGTTGACTTCTGCGCTCTTCGGGTCGATCTGCAGGGCGCTGCGCAGCTCGAGCAGTGCTTCCTTGTTCTTCCCCTCTTCCTCGAACTCGCGTGCGCTCTCGAGATGCCGGGCGAACTTGCTTTCGTCCGAGGAACACGCGCCGAGTCCGAACACGACGAGCCCCGCCACGAGGGCCGTGGCGAGAGGGCGAGCGCTGCGCTGCCGCAAGATGCCTCCTACTGGGACTCGAGGCGGGCGAGCTCGCTCTTGGCGGCTTCGGCCTCGGGGAACGGACCTGCCTGGAGCGCCTGGCGCAACGCTTCGAGTGCGGCCGGCTTGTCACCGTGTCGATCGAGCGCGAGAGCGAGGTGGTAGCGGATCGAGGGAGCGTCCGGACGCTTCGCGACCGCCTTCTCGAGCACTTCGACGGCGCGCTCGGTCTGTCCGCGCTGCAGCAACACGTAGCCGAGCGTGTCGGTGATCTCCGCGCTCGGGTCCAGTCGATGCGCCTCTTCCGCGAGCGCGAGTGCGCGATCGAGGTCCGCGTTCTGCTGCGCGAGCAGCCACGCGAGGTCGTTGCGCGCGCCCGCATGGCCGGGATCGCGCTTCACGATCGCTTCGAGTCGCTCACGAGACCCGACCGTGTCGCCGGAGCCGAGCGCGATCTGCGCCGCGGCATACGCGGGCGCGATGTCGGTCGGATTGAGCTTCGCGGCCTCGTCGAAGAGCGCGATCGCGCCGGCCGAGTCGCCGGCGCGCGCGAGCAGCGTCGCCTCACCGAGCTTGGCGCGCGCGTATTTCGGATCGATCTCGAGCGCCTTCTGGAACTCCGCCTTCGCGTCCGCATCGCGGCCCATCTGCGTGAGCAGGGCGCCGTTGAGCTCGCGCAGTCCCGCGAGGTCGCCGTGCTTCGCGACGAGCCCTGCGACCAGTTCCTGCGCCTGCTGCGCCTTGCCGGCGCGCAACAGGCCGTCGACGGTCGCGCGCAGCGCCGTCTCGCTCGCCGGAACACCGAGGTCCACGTTCTCCGAAGCGACGCGTGCGAGAGCGGCGTCGGGTCCCTTCTCGGCGACGTCCACGAGCACGCGCGCGCGGGACGCGTCTTCCCGGAAGCCCGCTTCCGCGAGCGCATCGATCGTGCGCCTTGCGCCCTCGTAGTTCTGGAGCGCGACGGCCGCACGCACGTAGAGCAGATAGCCGTCGGGGCGCGCACCGCCGCGATTCGCCACGAAGGTGCGAGCGTACTCGGCCGCGTCCTTGTAGCGGGCCTGCGCGAGATAGATGCCTGCGAGCGCGTAGGCCGCGTCGGTCGTCGCGGGATCGACGCGCACCGACTCGCGGAACTCGGTCTCCGCGCGCGCGTAGTCGCCGATCTGGTAGGCGGCCAGTCCCGCGAGGTAGCGGCCGCCGGCGTTGTTCGGCCAACGCTTGAGACCCGACTCGAAGGTGTCGAGGGCGGCCTTCGCATCGCCGCGCGTCAACTGGATGCGTCCCTTGAGCAGGTCGCGGTATGCCTGCTCCTGGAGCGTCTCGACGAGCTTCTCGGCTTCGTCGAGCCGGTTCAGATCGACGAGACGGTCCGCCTTGAAGAAGTTCAGGTTCTCGTTCGGGTTGGGCGAAGTCGCGATCGCCTGGTCGATCGCCTCGAGCGCCTTGTCCGGATGCTGGCTGCGGTGCTCGAAATCGGCGAGCTGCGACCACGCCTGCGAGGAGCCGAGCAACTCCACGCCTTCCTCGTGGAGCGCGCGTGCGCGATCGGTCTTGCCCTGGCTCTCGTAGCGGCCCGCGACCGCGCCACGGATCTGGAGGTTCTCCGGCGCGTTCTCGAGTGCCTTCTCCCAGATCGCGGTCGCTTCCGCGGAGCGTTGGCGCTCGTCGAAGAACTGCGCGATGAGCCGCAGCGCAAGGCCGTCGTTCGGCGACTTTTCGAGACACGTCTTGTAGTGCGCCTCGGCGCGCGCGTCGTCCTTGAGGTTGTCCTTGTAGAAAGCGGCGCGCGCGAGGCATCCACGCGCGACGGTGGAGGGATCGCCGCTCTTGGCGGCCACCGCCTCCAGCTCTTCGTGGGCCTTCTCGGATTCTTCGAGGCGGTCGAGTTCCGCGAGGATCGTCGCGTGCACGAGAAGCGACTGGTAATCGTCGGGAACCAGTTCGCGGAGCCGCAGGGTGTCCTTCAGCGCCTCTTCGCGCTGCCCCGCGCCGAGCAGCGCCTGCGCACGGATCTTGATCGCCTGCGTACGCTCGGGATCTCGCTCGATCACCTTCGTCGCGATGCGGACCGCGTCCTCGTGCGACTGCAGCGCGAGGAAAGTCGAGGCGAGCAGGAGTCCCGCCGGCACGGCCTGGCCGGGGTCGTTCGCCGCCTTCTCGAGCGGCCACACCGCCAGCGACGGCTGGCCGGTCTGCACCAGCGCGAGCCCGAGCAGGAAGTTCGCCTCGGGCTGGTCCGGCTCCGTCTGGAGCAGCTTGCGGAGCGGCTCGACGGATTCGTTGAACTGACCGGCGTCCTGCAGGGCGCGCACCTCGGCGATGCGGTCCTCTACGCTGCCCGCGCAGCCCACGATGACGAGCGCCAGAGCGAGCGCATGGGTCGCTCGAAGCGGAAGGCGAGAGAGACCCAGACGAGCGAAGACCATATGGACATCCCCGAATCCGAGAAAAAGAGACCGAGGGGGCATGGATGCCTCTCCTCCCTCCGTTTGGAGAACGCGGCATTATACGCGGGGAGGAACGGTCGGCCAGTGCGATTTCGCCCCAGTTCCGCGCGCTTCCGCCACGATCGTGGCGGCGCCCGGTCTCTTCGTATCGAGTGGCGAGCAGCTTGAGGCGCGACTTGCGAATCGGCTGCGTACTCGTGATCGCGGTCGCGATGCTGACGTCGCCCGGTTGTGCGCCGGAGCCGAACGCACCCGCACGCGTCGTCGTCGTCACGATCGACACGCTGCGCGCGGATCACGTCGGGACCTACGGGTCGGAGCGCGCGCGCACGCCGGTTCTCGATGGGCTCGCCCGCGAGGGCGTGCGTTTCGACGCCGCGTTCTCTCCCGTTCCGTTGACGCTGCCCGCGCACGCCACGCTGCTCACGGGTCTCGACCCGGATCGTCACGGCGTCCGACACAACGCCGTGTTCACGCTGGCGCCGGAGATCCCGTCGCTGCCGGAGCGCCTGCGCGCAGCCGGCTTCGGGACGGCCGCCTTCGTCGGCGCGTTCGTCCTCGACCGGCGCTTCGGGCTCGCGCGCGGATTCGACGTCTACGACGACGCGATGGACGGCCGCCGCAGCGGCCGCGCGGTCGTGGGCTTCGCCGAGCGCCGCGCGGACGCCGTCGTCGACGCCTTCCTCGGATGGCTCGAGTCGGCGCCGGAGCGTTTCTTCGCCTGGGTTCACGTCTACGACCCGCACGCGGACTACGACCCGCCCGCCGGCTTCTCGCTCGGCTTCGCCGGACGGCCCTACGACGGAGAGATCGCCTTCGTCGACTCGCAACTCGGACGCCTCTTCGAGGCGCTCGACGCGCGTTTCGATCCCGCGGACACGCTCGTGGTCGTCACGTCGGATCACGGCGAAGCGCTCGGCGAGCACGGCGAGCCCACGCACTCCTACTCGCTCTACGAGGCGACGCAGCGCATTCCGATGATCTGGCGCGGGCCGGGCTTTCGCGGCGGACGCACGGTGGACGACGTCGTGCGGCTCGCCGACGTCGCGCCCACGATCCTCGCAGCCCTGGGCCACGAACCGTTCCCCGAGTCCAGCGGGCGCGATCTCGCTCCGCTCCTGCACGGCGACGCGCCGCCCGCACGCGCCTACGCCGAGACGCTCGCGACGCATCTCGACTACGCCTGGAGCGCGCTCTTCTCCGTGCGTGACACGCGATGGCGTTACATCCGCGCGCCCGAGCCGGAGCTCTACGACCTCGACGCGGACCCGCGCGAGCGGCGCAACGTCGCGGCCGCGCAGCCCGAGGTCGTGCGCGAGCTCGATGCGTGGCTCGCGGAGCGGCTCGCGAACGCGCGTCCGCTGGGCACGGCGGCGGCGCTCTCGTCGGAAGAGCGCGCCCGGCTGCAGGCGCTCGGCTACGTGGCGGGAGCGGGCGAGGCGGCCGACGCCGACTTCGGCGGGCCGGACCCGAAGCAGCGCACCGGCGTGCTCGTCGCGCTCGAGCGGGCGGAGTCGCTCGGCGGTGCGGGCCGCTGGGCGGACGCGTTCGCCCAGCTGCAGCCGCTCGAGGAGCGGGGCGACCAGTTCCTGCTGACACGCGCGAGCTTCGCCGTGCGCGCCGGTCTCCTCGATGCGGCCGAGGGCGATCTCGAGGCGGCGATCGCGCAGGCGCCGGGTCGCCCGGACCTGCTCCGCCTGCGCGCGCTCGTCGAGGAAGTGCGGCGCAACGGTCCGGCGGCGCGCGCGCTCTACGAGAGCGTGCTCGCCCTCGACGCGTCCGACGCCCAGGCGACGACCGGTCTCGGAAGACTGGCCGAGATCGAGGGCGACGCGGAACGGGCGGAGGCGCACTACCGCGAAGCACTGGTCCAGCAGCCCGGCCAGGCGGAGGCGACCTGGCGGCTCGCGGCCCTGCGCGCCGAGCACGATGGCCTCGACGAGGCGCAGGCATTGTTGGCCGAGGCAGGGGATGCGCCCGAGCCGTTCGTCGTCTGGCGGGTCGCGAGCGCCGAGGCGCGGGCCGGTCAGGTCGAGTCGGCCGCGGCGCGGCTCGACGCCGCCCTCCGCGGCGCGGTCCCGACCCCTTTGGTGATCGCCGCCGCTCCGCTCCTCGAGGCGGGCGGGCGCGGGGACGCGTCGCTCCGGATCCAGGAGGAGGCGCTGCGAGCGGATCCGGATGCCTGGCAGATCCAGAACGGAGTCGCGTGGAATCTCGCGAAGGCGGGGCGGGATCTCGATCGCGCGCTCGATCTCGCGCGCACCGCGGTCCGCGCGTCGGGCGAGGATCCCGCCGTGCTCGATACCCTGGCCGCGGTCCAGCTGCGTCGGGGCGAGGCCGCGCCGGCCCTCGCGAGCGCCGATCGGGCGCTGCGCCGCACGACCGAGTCCGCGCTGCGCTCCCATCTATATTGGGTGCGC
>JALOQG010000125.1 GCA_025453505.1 Myxococcota bacterium
AAAGTCGCCCAGCGGACGAAGGCGACGCACCCGTAACCTTCGCGACGGCACGGATCGGTGGGTCCATCACCGAAGTGCGTCGCGAAGGCCCGATCGGCGCGAAGCCGAGCGCGGCATGGCTCGTTCGCGCGGAACGGCTTGACGCCGCGAAGCGAGCGGGCGGAGAATGCGCCGTCGGGAGGAATCATGAGGCACGTCGGCGTCGGCTTTTCCTGCTCGCTGCTCGCCTTGCCGCGCCGCCTCGTCGTGCGCGCGGAGCCGACGCTCGATCGCCTCGCCTGCCGGCGGTGCGACGACCGGCGCTGAATGCACACACTCCTGTTTCGCAACGGAACGGTTTGGAGCGGCGTGCGCCCGGCGCCGCAGCCCGGCTGGCTGCTCGTACGAGGCGACCGCATCGCGAGCTGCGGCACGGCCCATGAGCCCGAGGCGGCGGCGGAGGCGATCGTCGATCTCGAAGGCGGACACCTGCTGCCCGGCTTCTGCGACGCGCACTCGCACCTTTCGGTCGGCGCGTGGCTCCCCGCAGTCGAGGATGGGAGAGCGCTGCGCTCGGCGGACGAAGCGCTGGCCGCCGTCCGCGCCGTAGCCGCGGCGAAAGCGCCCGACGCCTGGATCGTCTTCGGGCGCGTGGACCTCGACCGTTGGCCAGGCAGCCGCGTACCGACGGCCGCCGATCTGGACGACGCCAGCGCGGGCCGGCCCGTGCTCCTCATCGACCTGACGCTCCACCGCGGTGTGCTCTCGAACGAGGGTCTGCGGCGCTGCGAGATCGGCCGCGACACGCACGACGCGCTCGGTGACATCGTCCGCGGCCGCCGCGGCGAAGCGACGGGCCTCGTCTGGGAGCGCGTCTTCGGCCGCGCGCTCTACACCGCCTTGCGTGCGATCGCGGCGGACGCGGGCGAAACCGGCGTGGACGGATTGCTCGACCGCGAAGCGCAGGCGCACCTGCGTCTCGGCATCACGCGCGTTCACGAGCCGGGCGTGCCGCCCGACGTGCACGCGCGCCTCGCGGCGCTGGCGACGCGCACGCCGCTTCGTCTCTCCTGGTCCGCGAGCGCACACGCCGGCCTGCTCGAGCCGCCGGACGATCCGCGCGTGCTGCCGCCGGGCCCTTACGGCGAGGCGCCCGCGAGCGTCAAGTTCTTCCTCGACGGCGCACAGCGCTGCGCGCTGTGCCTGCCGGCGGGCGCGGTGCTCACCTCGCTCGGCCGCGCGCTGCGGGCGGCGCTGGTCGCGCGCGACGTCGCGCCGCTCGCGATGCTCGCCGCACAGCGCACGCGCCTCGACGGCCTGCACGTCCACATGGCGTGGGAGCGCTTCGACGAGCGGGTACTCCGAAAGCGCGTCGAAGCGTTCGCCGGAGCCGACTTCATTCCGCGCCTGCACGCGATCGGAAACGCCGCGGTGGCGCAGGCGGCGCGCACGCTCGCCGCCGTCCACCCGCACCACGCAACCATCGAGCACGTGCTGCTCGCGCGCCCGGAGGAGATCGCGCTGCTCGCCGCGTGCGGCCGGGTCGTCTCCACCCAACCCGGTTTCATCCCGACGCACGGACCGGCGATGCGAGCGCTCGGCCTCGACGTCGGATTGCGCGCGGTGCCGCTGGGCTCGCTGCTGCGCGGCGGCGTCGCCATTGCGATCAGCTCCGACCATCCCTGCGGCCCTCTCGATCCACTGCACAATCTGCGACTCGCAGTCAGCCGGCGACTGCCGGACGGCTCGAAGCTGGCCGAGGCCGAGGCGATCACCCGGGGCGAAGCGCTGCACGCTGCGACGGCAGGAGGAGCCGCGGCCGTCGGCTTCGCCGGCGAGGGAACGCTCGCGGCGGGCGCCGCCGCAGACCTCGTCGTCTGCAGCGGCGATCCCTTCGCCGAGAGCAGTCGCGTCGCGAGCACGTGGGTAGCGGGCCGACGAGCGTGGCCGCCTCCCGCGATGGGATGACCGGCGTCATAACCGCCGACGCCTCGAGCTGCGACGGTCGGCCTCGCGACGCGGGGCGTCGCCCCCGACGGAGATCGCCGTGCGACCGGATCGACTGGCCATCCTGACGCTCCGCGTGCTCGCCCTCTCCTTCGCGGTCGTGGGGCTGCAGTTCCTCCTGGCACCCGACGCGACGCTCGCGTCGCTCGACGCCACCGGCGCGTACTTCGGCGAGTTCCCCGCGACGCCCGCCACCGGTGCGCGACTCTGGCTCGCGCTCTCCGTCGCCTACATGCTGCTCGTGACGCTGCTCGCCCTGCTGGCGCAGCGCGATCTCGCGCGCGCACGCCCGTATCTCGCGCTGCTCTTCGCAGGCAAGGCCTCCTCTTCGCTGGTGGCGCTGCTCGCCTACCGCACGGTGTCGCCCGCCTTCCCGTATCTCGCGAACTTCGTGGTGGACGGCGCGATCGCGCTGACGGTCGCGGCGATCTGGGCGGCGGCGCCGCGACTTGCCGCATACGCGCCGGACGTCCGCGCACGCGGCGTCTCGACGCTCTCGCGTGTCGATGCGCGCATCCTGCGCGCCGTGCTCGAAGCGCTCGCGCCGGCGGGCTCGGCGCTGACGGCGGAGACGGCCGGACCCTCCGTCGGAGGCGCAGTCGAGGACTACGCGCGCACAGCGGGAGCGCTCGGCGCCTTCCGCTGGTTGCTGCGCGCTCTCGAGGCTTCGCCGTTCGTGCTGCCGCCGATCTGGCTGCGGCGCTTCTCGAAGCTCGACCTCGAGGATCGCGTGCGCGTTCTCGAGGCTTGGGAGGCCTCGCGCTTCTGGCCGCGTCGGCAGGCGCTGGCCGCGCTGAAGCTGGTGACACTCTCACATGTCTACGGACGCCCCGACGTGCTGCGCGCGATCGGCTACCAGGATCCGCTCGAGCGCGTGCCGCTCGACGGTGCAGCGGAGCTGGCGCGATGAACGCCGAAGCGGAGCGCTCGGGCGACATCGAGGAACTCGCCGAGGTGGTCGTGATCGGCACCGGCGCGGGCGGCGCCGTCGTCGCCTGCGAACTCGCCGAGGCCGGCGTCGACGTGCTGCTGCTCGAGGAGGGCGACCATTCGGCCCGCGTGCCCGCCGGCGCGCCGCCGCTCGCGCGCATCGGCGCGCTCTACCGCGACGGCGGCATGAGCGGCACGGTCGGCAACACCTTCATCACGGTGCCGATCGGCCGCACGGTGGGCGGCACCACCACGATCAACTCCGGCACCTGCTGGCGCGCACCCGAAGAGATCCTGGAGCGTTGGGAGCGCGAGTTCGGCATCCCGGCGCTCGCGGGCGGCGGCCTCGACGACGAGTATGCACGCGTCGAGAAAGCACTCGGTGTTGCGCCGGTGCCCGAGGAATTGCTCGGACCCGGTGCGCGCCTCGTGCGGCGCGGAGCCGAGGCTCTCGGGTTCGAGACGACGCCGCTCCCGCGCAACGCGATCGGCTGTCGCGGCACCGGCGTCTGCGCCTTCGGCTGCCCGCGCCACGCGAAGCAGTCGACCGACGTCTCCTACGTTCCGCGCGCCGTCGCCGCAGGCGCGCGGTTGCGGACCTGCGCGCGTGTCGAGCGCGTGCTCGTCGAAGGCGGCCGCGCTACGGGCGTCGTCGCGACGCGCCTCGGCGCGCGCGGCGAGCCGATCGGCACGCTGCGGGTGCGCGCCGCGCGGGTCGTCGTGGCCGCCGGCGCGCTGCTCACGCCGGGGCTGCTCGCGGCGAGCGGACTCGCGCCGCGCGGTTCCGAGATCGGGCTGCATCTACGGCTGCATCCCGCCTCGCGCGTCGCCGCGCTCTTCGACGAACCGGTGCGCTCGTGGGAAGGCGTTCCGCAGAGCCTGCAGGTGCGCGACTTCGAGGCCGAGGGCATCGTGCTGCAGGGGATCTGGGTGCCGCCGCAGCTCCTGGCGCCGACGCTCCCGGGGGCGGGTGCCGAACACGAGCACCGCATGTCGGCGGTCGGCCGGATGGCATCGTTCGGCGCCTTGATCAGCGACACCACGGAAGGTCGCGTGCGCCGGATCGGCGGGCGATCGCTGCCCTGGTACCGGATGAACGCGAGCGACGTGGGACGCATGCGCCGGGCGCTCTCGCTGCTCTCGCGCATCTACTTCGCGGCGGGCGCACGCGAGGTCGACCCGGGCGTTCGTCAGGCCCCCGTGCTGCGTTCGGTCGCGGAGGCCGAGGCACTCGAGCATCTGCCGCTGCGCGCCGCCGACTTCGAGCTGATGGCGTTCCATCCGATGGGGACGACGCGCATGGGAGGCGACGCGAAGCGCAGCGCCGTGGATCCGGCCGGCCGGCTGCGCGGCGTCTCGGGCGTCTACGTGGCCGATGCGAGCTTGTTCCCGTCGTCGAGCCGCCTCAATCCGCAGCTCACGATCATGGCGCTCGCCACCCGCATTGCGCGCGGCATGGTCGCGGACGCGCGGACGGGCACCTGATCTGCTCTGCTCT
The DNA here is from genome assembly GCA_025453505.1 of Myxococcota bacterium. Taxonomy (GTDB): domain Bacteria; phylum Myxococcota_A; class UBA9160; order UBA9160; family PR03; genus PR03. Next base: position 4,415 of record JALOQG010000125.1, read on the forward strand.
TCTCGCCCATCTGGCGTGAACCTGCATCCGATCTGCCACTCCGTTCGATCTTCCATCCATCCCTCTGCGCACACCTCTGCATCTCGTGGATCGCCGACGCGAGGGCTCCCGCCGCGTCGGTGAGCCGACCACCGCCGTCGCTCGCGCGACATCACGGGTCGGATGCATCGGCGAGATCGAGAGCGACGTCTTTTCGTACTCCGCGTATGACAAGCGTCATACCCGTGCGCGAAGCGATTTCGAATCGTCATGCCGTGCTGAGAAGAGGTTCACATAAGAGTGTCGTTGATCTCGGACTTCGGCGGCGACGTGCCGGCACCGATGACCCGATTCATCTCCGACAAAGAGAGCAGTCCGTGGATCGGTCGGTGCGGCGCGCGACAGCCAGGGTCGGCATTCCAGCGTTGACTCTACTGGCCGTGCTGACCGCTTGCAGCGGCGGATCGGCTCACCCGGTGCGCGGCGAGGTGACGTCGCCCGCACGCGCGCGGGAGGACGCCGAACGAAGCGCCGCCGCGCTGATCCGGGACTGGTTCGACCGACTCGCGAGCGGCACGAACGGCGCGCACGCGGCGTTGCTGCAACCGATGGAAGCATCCTTCGAACTCGCGCGACCCGGCGGCACCACGCGGGATCCGGCCGAGATCGAGGCCTGGCTCGACGAACTCCGCTCGCCCCATCCGCGTGTCGAGTTCACGATCGACGCGCTGCGCGTCACGCCTGCCGAGGCGGGTCTCTACGAGCTCCGCTTCACGGTGGATCGCCGCGCGAACGATGCGCAGGGTTTGTCGCACGTCGCTCGCAGCGAGCACACGTGGCTCGTGCGCATGCGCGAGGAGTCTCCGGCTGCGATCGCCAGGATCGAGGCGCATCCCGTCCTCGCCTTCCCGGGGACGGGTCCCCGGATCATCTGCAACTGAAAGGAGTCCCATCATTCGCTCCCGATTCCTTCTGGTTCCCGGTCTTCTCGCCATGCTGCTGATCGCCACGGCGGGGCACGCGAGTACGGCTCCAGCACTGCCGATCCACGATGGCGTGGGCGGTGAGTTCGCTGCTGCGAGCAGCCTCGGACGCACCGTTGCGCTGTCGGATTACCGCGGCAAGGTCGTACTGCTCTTCTTCGGCTACACGAGCTGCCAGGACGTGTGTCCCGTCACGCTGTCCCATCTCTCGGCCCTCGTGAAAAAGCTGGGGCCGACCGCCGACTCGGTCCAGGTGTTGCTCGTGACGGTCGACCCCGCGGTCGACACCGCGGAACACCTCCGCGAGTACCTGGCACGCTTCGACTCCCGCTTCGTGGGTCTCACCGGCACGCCCGACGAGGTCGACCGCATCGCCGTGCTCTTCGCGGCCCGGAGCGACAGCAGCCATCCGGTGACACCGAGCACGACGCATCACGCGTCGAAGACGTTCACGGACCGCATCGAGATCTATGCCCATGCGCAGCAGATCTATCTGCTCGACACGGCGGGACGCACGCGCGGCATGTACTTCTCGGGCTCGCCGCTCGAGGAGATGGAGAGCGCCGTGCGAACGCTGCTGGGTGAAGCAAGCGGCGAAGTACCCGCAGCGCCCGTGTCCGCCGGCGAGCCCGCAAAGCAGTCCGGATCCGAGCCCTCTCAGGGACATCAGCACCATCACCACACGGAAGGGACCCACAAGTGACTCGAGTTCTCTACGCAGTTCTGATCGCGGCGTTGTGCCTCTGTACGTCTGCTGCGGACGCCGACAAGGCTTCCCGGGCGAAGGATCTGCCGCGCGTGAAGCAGGTTCTCGTGCGACCTCCGTTGGTTCCCGAGCACTCCCAGGAGGCGGAGGGCGGGCCGAAGATCGTCGAGGTGCTGCTCGAAATCGGCGAGCGCAAACTTCGCATCGACAACGAAGGCACGACGATCAACGCGATGACGTTCATGGGCAGCGTGCCCGGACCGCTCATCGTGGTGCACCAGGACGACTACGTCGAACTGACGTTGGTCAATCCCGCCAAGCCGGCGGATCGCGTGCCGGGCGGTGAGGCCTGGGAGGGCTGGACCGGCAACATCATGAGCCACAACATCGACCTGCACGCCGTGACGGGCGCGCTCGGCGGCGGCGGACTCACGATGGTCGCCCCGGGGCAGCAGGCGAAGATTCGCTTCAAGGCCACGAAGCCCGGTGTCTTCGTGTATCACTGCGCGCCCGGCGGCGCGATGATCCCGTACCACGTCGTCACGGGGATGAACGGCGCGATCATGGTCCTGCCGCGAAAAGGCCTGAAGGACGCAGATGGCAACGCCCTTCGCTACGACCGCGCGTACTACATCGGCGAGCAGGATTTCTACGTGCCGAAGGGAAGCGACGGGAAGTACAAGAGCTTCGCGTCGCCGGCTGCGGCCATGACCGAGATGCTCGAAGTGATGAAGACGAACGAGCCGAGCCACGTGGTGTTCAACGGCGCCGTCGGCGCGCTCACCGGCGACGCTTCGCTGAAGGCAAAGGTCGGCGAGAGGGTTCTGTTCATCCACTCGCAGGCCAATCGCGACACCCGCCCGCACCTGATCGGCGGCCACGGGGACTACGTGTGGCAGGGCGGATCCTTCGCGGATCCGCCGGACACGAACCTCGAGACGTGGTTCATCGCGGGCGGCTCCGCCGGCGCGGCGCTCTACAAGTTCCTGCAGCCGGGGCTCTACGTGTACCTGAACCACAACCTGATCGACGCGGTGCTCAAGGGAGCCGCCGCGCACGTCATGGTGGAAGGCGAGTGGGACAACGATCTGCTCGAGCAGATCCAGGAAGCGGGACCGATCGAAGCCCGCTAGATCGCGCGCGACCGCGGCCTCGCGACCGTCATGGCGCGAGGCCGCGGCACGCAGTCGCTCGACAGCGTCGGTGCGACCCCGACCCGCAGGTCCCCCGCGTCGCGTCACGGCGGTGATCGGCGAGCAACGACTTCCGACGCCCTCGGTTTTCGCCTCCACCGCAACCGCGCAGGTACGCATGTCGCGGCGATCGGGGCGCGGCGCGAGGCCACACTGTGCGCTCGGGCGCCGAGTCGTTGCGCCACAGAGAAAGCCTTCTCGCGCGCTCTCCGCGGCCAGTCCGACCGGTCGGCCCGGTATGTATCTTGCTTTGTGTGCTGCAGTCCACCCCACGCGCCCGAGAGGAGCCATCTTCCATGTCCGATTTCCTCAG
>JALOQG010000126.1 GCA_025453505.1 Myxococcota bacterium
GGAGAAGGGGTCGCCGAGGACGGACTGTCGGGCGGCCGCAGGCGACCCCTTCTCCCGCAGGCCGTCGCAACCAACCCGGTCGAATCCGAGCGCTCTCATCCGGCGCTGTCCTGCACGACGTTCAGCTTGACGCGCGCGGGCGCGACGCTGACGGGCGTCACGCTGTCCGGATGCTCGACCTGCTCCGGACCGACTTCGAACGTGCGCCTCCCGAGCTGCACCAGCAGCGCGTCGACCTTGATCGACAGCTTGTCCTGCTGCATCGCGAGATACACATCACGGCGACGCCCTTCCAGCACCACTTCCACTTCCGTCGGCTCGACGCTCTCGAGCGCCCAGCCGGCCGGCAGGTTCTCGACCTCCACCGGCAGGCGGCGCTGGTACTGCGCGACCGTCGCGCCCGGCACGAGCAAGAGCCAGAGCCCCGCCGACGTCCCGACCGCGAAGAGCGCCTCGGGCCAGCGCCGCAACAGCTCGAGCGCGCGCGAGCGGCGCGGCGCCTGCTTCGGCCAGCGATCGGCGAGGAAGCGGCGGGTCTCGCGCGCCAGCAGCTCGGGCCCCGCGAGCGTGCGCAGGCGCCCGTCGCGCGCGATCGAGACCGTGCCGCGCTCCTCGGACACGACGATGCAGAGTGCGTCGGCGCGTTCGGCGAGACCGAGCGCTGCGGCGTGCCGCGTTCCGCCCATGCCGAGCTGCGCGTGATCGGTCGAGAGCGGCAGGTGCACCGCGAAGCGCATCACGCGATCGCCCTCGATCGAGACCGCGCCGTCGTGACCGGGCGAGTGCGGATCGAAGAGCGAGAGCAGCAGCGGCTCCGAGACGAGCCCACCGAGCGGCACTCCGCCCGCGACGTGCCGGTCGAGCGGCTCGCGGCCCGGAATCACGAAGAGCGCGCCGCAGCGCTGCGCGACGAGGCGCCGCACCGCGCCGACCAGCGCGTCGACCGCGTCGGGCGGCGCGGACGGCGGCTTGCGGCGCAATCCCCAGATCGCGATCTGCTCGAAGAGCCGGCGCAGATCCTCCTGGAACACGACGACGAGCACGATCACGAGCACCGCGAAGAAGCCTTGCAGGATCCAAACCGTCATCGAGAGCTCGAGCTGTCGCGCGAGCAGGTACGCGCCCGCGGCGATCGCGACGCCGGCCAGCGCGATGCGCGCGCGCGCGCGACGCAACCACGCGAGCGTCGCCCACAGCATGAAGGCGACGATCGCCACGTCCACGACGTCCGTGATGCGGAACTCGGGCATCGCGCAAACCTAGGTGGGTCTCGGTGTCCGGCGCAATCCGGGTGTATCGTGGCAGGCAGATGGAACCCAGCGGCCGCCCCGGCATCGAAAGCGACATGTCCGCCGCCGCGTCGTCGCCCGGTCCCGCCGCTCGCTCCTCGGGACGCCGCTTCGTGCAGATCGCGATCGCGGTCGCCGCGATCGGCGCGCTGCTCCTGCTCGGCCGTCAGCTCGAAGCGCCGCTGCGCAGCTTCGCCGCCTGGGTCGAGGAGCTGGGGCCGCTCGGGCCGATCGCCTTCGTCGTCGGCTACGCGCTCGCCGTCGTCGCCTTCGCGCCGGGCTCGGTGCTGACGCTGGCCGCCGGCGCGACCTTCGGCATCGTGCGCGGCACCGCCTACGTGTTCGTCGCCGCGACGCTCGGCGCTGCGCTCGCGTTCCTCGTCGCGCGGCATCTCGCACGGCCGTGGGTCGAGCGCCGCCTCGCCGCGCATCCGGGTTTCGCGGCGATCGACCGTGCGATCGCCGCGCAGGGCCGGCGCATCGTGTTCCTGCTGCGGCTCTCGCCGGCGTTTCCGTTCTCGCTGCTCAACTACGCGCTCGGACTCACGCAGGTGCGCTTCGTCGATGCGCTCGTCGCGTCGATCGGCATGCTTCCGGGCACGCTGCTCTACGTCTACTACGGTCACGTCGGCCGGCAGATCGCCGCGGCGGCGACGGGCTCCGCACCGGAGCGCGGCGTCGCGGATTACGCCGTGCTCGCGCTCGGCCTCGTCGCGACGATCGCAGTGACCACGCTGGTCGCGCGCATCGCGCGCCGTGCGCTGCGCGAAGCGACCGGCGAAGACGTGCAGCAGGCCGCAACGGAACGGGAGTGACGACTTGCTGACGGACTCGCTGCACGATCGCGCGCTGCTCGAATCGGTCCATCCGCCGGGGTGGCGCAATCCGCAGCCGCAGGGCCGCTACAACCTCGTCGTACTCGGCGGCGGGACGGGCGGACTCGTGTCGGCCGCGGTCGCGGCGGGACTCGGCGCGAAGGTCGCCTTGATCGAGCGGGACGCGCTCGGCGGCGACTGCCTCAACACCGGCTGCGTGCCGTCGAAGGCGTTGATCCGCGCCGGTCGGCTCGCCACCGAAGCGCGCGGCGCCGCATCGCTCGCGCGGCCGCCGGCCAGCGCGCCGATTCCCGACTTCGGCGTCGCGATGGAGCGCATGCGCGAGATCCGCGCGCGCATCGCGCCGAACGACTCCGCCGCGCGCTTCCGCGATCTCGGCGTGGACGTGTATCTCGGCGAGGGCCGCTTCGTCGCGCCCGACGCGATCGAGGTCGGCGGCGCACGCCTCTCGTTCGCACGCGCCGTGCTCGCGACGGGCGCCCGCGCGACCGCGCCGCCGATCCCCGGTCTCGCGGACGCGGGCTTCCTCACCAACGAGACGGTGTTCTCGCTGACCGCGCCGCCGGCGCGGCTCGCCGTGATCGGCGGCGGACCGATCGGCTGCGAGTTGGCCCAGACCTTCGCGCGGCTCGGCATCGAAGTGACGCTCTTCGAGGTCGGCGCACACGTGCTGGAGCGTGAGGACCCGGATGCGGCGGCAATCGTGCAGCGCGCGCTCGTGCGCGACGGCGTGCGGCTGGTGCTCGGTGCGAAGGTGCTGGGCGCCCTGCGCGAGGGCGCGGAACGCCGCATCCGCTTCACCGCCGGCGATGCGGGCGAAAGCACGCTCGCGTGCGACGAGATCCTCGTCGCGGCGGGCCGCGCGCCGAACGTCGAGGGCATCGGTCTCGAAGAGGCGGGCGTCTCGTTCGAGCGCCAGGGCGTCGTGGTGGACGACCGCTTGCGCACCTCGAACAAGCGGATCTACGCCGTCGGCGACTGCTGCATGGCGTGGAAGTTCACGCACGCCGCCGACGCCGCGGCGAAGATCGCCGTGCAGAACGCGTTCTTCTTCGGGCGCAAGAAGCTCTCGACGCTGGTGATGCCCTGGTGCACCTACACCGACCCCGAGCTGGCGCACGTCGGGATCTCCGCGCGCGAAGCGGCCGAGCGCGGCGTCGCGATCGACACCTACACGGTCGGTCTCGAGCACGTCGATCGCGCGATCTGCGACGGGGAGGACGAGGGCTTCGTGCGCATCCACGCGCGCAAGGGCACGGATCGCATCGCCGGCGCGACGATCGTCGCGAGCCACGCCGGCGAGATGCTGAGCCTCGTCACCGCCGCGATGACGGCGGGCATCGGCATGGGCAAGCTGGCCGGCACGATCTTCCCGTATCCGACCCAGAGCGACGCGATCAAGGCGGCCTCCAACCAGTACATGCGCACGCGCCTCACGCCCGGCGTGAAGCGCCTCTTCGAGACCTTCCTGCGCTGGCGGCGCTGACCGGGGCCGGGGTAGCGTCGGCGGCCCATGAACCCGTACCGCTTCTACGCCGCGGAGATCTCGTACTTCTCCGGCAAGGTGCGTCCCGCGCTGCGCCAGAAGGGCGTGCCGTACGTCGAGCATCTGCCGACCTCCGCCGCGTACCGCGACGTGATCCTGCCGCGCACGGGGCTCGCGTTCATCCCGATCGTGGTGACGCCGGACGGCGACACCTGGCAGGACACCAGCGAGATCCTCGACGCGCTCGAGACGCGCTTCCCGGAGCCGGCGCTCTACCCCGCGACGCCCGTGCAGCGCGTCGTCGCGTTCCTGCTCGAACTGTACGCCGACGAGTTCCTGGTGCTGCCCGCGATGCACTACCGCTGGAGCTTTCCCGAAGGCGCACGCAAGGCGCGCGGCGATTTCGCGGCTTCGAACGGCGATCCCGAGGCGGCGGCGAAGTTCGCGAGCCGCATGCACGGCTCGATCCGCGCGCTCGGCGTGGTGCCCGAATCGCACGCGGCGATCGAGGCGCACACGGCGGATCTGCTCGACGCGCTCTCCGCACACTTCGCGGTGCACCCCGCGTTGCTGGGCGGGCGCATGTCGCTCGCGGACTGCGCGCTGATGGGCCCCCTCTACGCGCACCTCTACCTGGATCTCGTGCCGGGCCTCTTGCTGCGCGAGCGTGCGCCGCTCGTCTGCCATTGGATCGAGCGCATGAATCATCCCGACCCGACGGATCCGGGCGCGTTCCTCGCGGCCGACGCGCTCGCGCCGACGCTGCGGCCGCTCCTCGAACTCGTCGGCCGCGACGCCGTCCCGCTGATCCTCGACACGCTGCACGACTTCGAGCGCTGGGCGGACGGACGCCCCGCCGACATCGGCACGCCGCCGCGCGCAGTCGGCTTCCACGCGACACAGCTGCGCGGCGCGGCGTTCCAGCGCTACACGAGCCCGTACACGCTCTGGATGGTGCAACGCGTGCTCGACGCCCGGGCGGCGCTCGACGCCGGCGGGCGCGCGCACGTCGACGCCGCGCTGGCCGGCACCGGCTGCGAACCGCTCTTCGCGTACCGCCCCCGCCACCGCCTCTGCAAGCGACGCTTCCAACTCTGCTTCGAGGAGTAGGCGCCCTCAGCGGAAGAGCGGACCGTGGAGCCAGCGCAGCAGGACGGTCGTCGCGATGCCGATCCCGATCGCGAGGGGCGGGATCTCGCGCAGACCGCGCAGGGTGTCGCGCCCCGTGAAGGGCAGGAACGGCGTCCCCGCGTGCCACGCGCGATACGCGGGCCCTTCGGTGGCGAGCTTGCGGCGGTCCTGATGCGCGCAGCCGAGGATCGCGAAGAGCGGAAAGCCGGCGAAGAACGCCACGTCGCTCGCGAAACCCATCACCAGCAGGTGCAGCGCGCCGAAGAGGCCGACCCCCATGAAGAGCGGATGGCGCGTGATGCGATGCACGCCGCGCGCCTGCTTCGCGCGCCTCGCTTCGGGCAGGCCCACGGTGACGGGACTCGGCGAGACGTTGCCTGCGACGACCAGCGTCCACGCGACGCCCTGCAGCACGTAGAGCGTCCAGAGGCCCGCAACACCGAGGGCGGGCGGCGTGTAGAGCAGCGCGCCCGCGTGGCGGTGCGCCCAGTAGCGCCACACGAGCGCGACGAAGATCGTGATCGCGACGAGCGAGTAGACGCCGAGGAAGCCGCGCTCGCCGAGCGCGGCGACGAGGCGCGGCCGCAGGCGTCGGCTCGAGAGCGTCATGTGCGTCGCCGCGAAGAGCAGCCACAAGAGCACGATCTGCGTCGCGATCGACATCGGCGTCCCTCCTCGCGCGAGCCACTCGCGCGCCGCGTCCGCTCACCCGATCGGCGTGTGCTGGCGCGTGACCTCGGGCGATCCGAGCAGTTGGCGATCGAGACCCGCGCGCTTGAACCACAAGTGCAGGTCGTACTCGCTCGTGAAGCCGATGCCGCCGTGCACTTCGGTCGCGGTGCGCACGACCGACGTCGCGACCTCGCACAGGTGCGCCTTGGCGAGCAGCGCCATCCGCTCCGCTTCCTCGGGCCGGTGATCGAACGCGTGCGCTGCGTACCAGACGAGCGAGCGCGCCGGCTCGATCTCGGCCGCCATCTCGGCGCACAGGTGCTTGACGGCCTGGAACGTCGCGATGGCGCGGCCGAACTGCTCGCGCTGCTTCGCGTATGCGACCGCCATCTCGAGCGCGCGATCGCACGCGCCGAGCGCGTCCGCCGCGATCGCGACGCGCGCCGCCGTGACGACGCGCCGGGCGACGCCGGGCGCCTCGATCCACGCCGACGGCGCGACGCCGTCGAACGAGAGTTCGGCGACGCGCCGCGTCGCGTCGATCGTCGTGAGGGGCACGACGGCGAAGCCCTTGGCCCCGCGCGGCACGAGCGCGACACGATCCGGCGACGCCGCCACGAGAAACGCGTCGGCCGCGCCCGCGTCGATCGCGAAGAACGCGCGGCCGTGCACTCGATCGCCGTCGGCGCAGACGCCGAAGTCGCCGCGCTGCGACACCCCCTCCGAAAACGCGGCGCCGAAAACCGCGCGTCCCGCCGCGATCCGCGGGAGCCACTCCGCCTGCAGCGCGGGCGCCGCGGCGGCGAGCGCGACGGGCGCCATCACGGAGGTCGCGAGGAACGGCGTCGGCGCAGCGAAGAAACCCAGCGACTGCGCGACCAGCGCGGCGTCGAGCAGGCCGAGTCCGCTGCCGCCCTGCGCCTCGGGAACGAGCACGCCGGCGGCACCGAGCTCGGCGAGATCGGCCCACAGCTTCGCGTCGTGGGCGGGCTCGCCCGCCATGATCTCGCGCACGCGCTTCGCCGGCACGGATTCCGAGAGGTACCGCCGCAGCGTCTGCTCGAGGAGCTTCTGTTCGTCGGAGAGGCCGAAGTCCACGTTGCGCTCCTACGCCTGTGCCGGCGTGCGCGGCTCGCGCGGCATGCCGAGCCCGCGCTCCGCGATGATGTTCTTCTGGATCTGCGCGGTGCCGCCACCGATGATGAGCCCCAGCGAGAACATGTACTGGAATTGCCAGAGGCCCGACGCGCGCTCGTGCTTCGAGCCGTCGTAGAGGACCCCCATCTCGCCCATCGCGTCGATCGCGAGCGCGGCGATCTGGTGCGACACCTCGCAGCCCGACAGCTTCGTGATCAGCGCCGACACGCCGGGGAAGTCGCGCTTGATCTGCGCCGTCAGCATGCGCATCGAGTGGTACTTGGCGGCCACCACGCGCGCCTCGAGCCGCAGCAGGCGGTCGCGCAGCACCGGGTCGTCGATCGCGCGGCGGCCGTCGCGCGTCTCCGCCTTCATCAGCTCGACCAGCCGCGTGAACGCGCTCTCCAGCATGCCGGCGCTCGCGAGCATGTTGCGCTCGTGCTTGAGCGTGGTGTTGGCGATCTTCCAACCCTCGCCGCGCCGGCCGACGACGTTCGCCTGCGGCACGCGCACGTCGGTGAAGAACACCTCGTTGAACTCGGCGCGGCCGGTCATCGTGCCGAGCGGCCGCACTTCGAGGCCAGGCGTCTTCATCGGGATCAGCACGTACGAGAGCCCGCCGTGCTTGCCTTCCCCCGGCTCGGTGCGGATCAGGCCGAACATCATGTCGGCCAGGTGCGCCGTGGTCGTCCAGATCTTCTGGCCGTTGATCACGAAGTCGCGGCCGTCCTCCACCGCGCGCGTCTGCACGTTGGCGAGGTCCGAGCCGGCGTTCGGCTCCGAGTAGCCCTGGCACCACACGACTTCGCCGCGGATCGTCGGCCCGACCCAGCGCTGCTTCTGCTCCTCGCTGCCGTGCTCGAGCAGCGTCGGCACGAGCATGTCGGGGCCTTGCCCGCCGACGCCCTGCGACACGCCCGCGCGCGCGAACTCCTCGTCGATGATCACGCGCTTGAGCACGTCCGCTTCGGCACCGTAGCCGCCGTACTGCTTCGGAATCGTGCGCGCCGCGTAGCCGT
>JALOQG010000127.1 GCA_025453505.1 Myxococcota bacterium
CTCCTCGCGCGCTACGCGGCCGAGCCCGCTTCGACCGTGGCGCCCGCTGCGAAGCCGGCGCCGGCGAAGCGCGTGTGGCGGCTCGGCAAGCAGGAAGTTCCGGCGCGCCTCGTGCCGCGCGTGTATCGCAGCAGTAGCGGCCTCGAGATCTGGGTCGGCCGCAGCGACGAGGGCAACGACCTGCTCTCGACGCGTCTCGCGCGCGGCAACGACCTGTTCTTCCACCTGGAAGCGTCGCCGGGGAGCCACGTCGTGCTGCGCACCGAGGGCCGCAGCGATCCGCCGTCCGAGGCGCTGCTCGAGGCGGCCGAGCTCGCCGTCCATTTTTCGAAGCACCGTAAGGTGACGGAGGCCCACGTGACGGTGTCGCCGATCAAGAATGTGTCGAAACCGCGCGGGGCCAAGCCGGGCCTCGTCTACGTGACCGGGGGACGTTCCCTACGTCTGCGGCGCGACGAGAAGCGGCTCCAGGCGATTCTCGCCTCGCGCGGTGACGGTTCCGCGGAATAGTCGAGTCCTCCTCAAGCCAATCATCGGCGTCGCCGATTTCGCAAGACGCAACCTCGTTTCGGGCTCGTGAGAGGTTTCCGCGGGAGAGGGGACATGGCGTTTCTCGCGCTGCTCGGCATCTCGGCGTTCGGCGTCGTCAGCTTCGTGGTCGGGCTCCGGCTCGTGCTGCTGTCGCGCCGCACCGGCCTGTTGCCCGAGCGCCTGATCGGGGTCTCGCTCTTCTTCGCCGGTGGACTCGGCACCGGGTTGCTCGTCGCAGCCGGCTTCGCGGGCGAGGCCGGATGGCTCGTCGCGACGGCCTCCGTGCTGATGATCAACCTGGGCGTCGCCGCGCTCGGCGTGTTCACCTGGCGCGTGTTCCGGCCGACGCTCTTCGGTGCCACGCTCGTGGCCGCCTGCATCGCGCTGCTCTTTCTCTCGATGATCGTGGACCGCTTCGCCGGCGAGTACCTCGGCGCGTCGCGAAGCGACTTCTCGATCGCCAGCGATCATGCGGGCCGCCTGCTGCTCTACGGCTGGGCGACCTGGGAATCGTTCCGGCAGTACGCGCTCGCGCGGCGTCGCGTGCGGATCGGAGTGACCGAGCCGCTGGTCGCCAATCGTTTCCTGCTCTGGGGCATCGGCACCAGTTCCGCGCTCGGCATCTGGTTGCACGCGTTCTGGAGCGAGCTGGCCCGGCGGCCCGACCAGACGGAGAGCTATCTCGTGATCACGGCGCTCGGCACGGCCTGTGCCCTCGCGATCTGGCTGGCGTTCTTCCCGCCGCAGGCATACCGGATGCTCTTCTCACGCGCGGCGCTCAGCGCCCCTTGAACACCGGCTTGCGTTTCTCGCGGATCGCCGCGAGCGCCTCGCGATGGTCGTCGCTCTGGAAGGTCACGATCTCGAGCGCGGTCGAGTAGTCGAAGGCGGCGCTCGCTGCCTGCTTCACCCACTGGTTGACGGCCATCTTCGTGTAGCGGAGTGCGAGCGGTGCGCCCGCCGCGAGCCGCTCCGCGAAGGCGCGTGCCTGCGTCAGCAGCTCGGCCGCCGGAACGACCCGGTTCACGAGGCCCATGCGCAGCGCATCGGCGGCTTCGACTTTGTCGCCCGTGAGCAGGAACTCCTTCGCGCGCGCGGGGCCGAGCACCAGCGGCCAGATCGCGGCGCCGCCGTCGCCCGCGACGATGCCGACGCGCACGTGCGGATCCGCGATCGACGCCGTGTCCGCCATGAACAGCACGTCGCAGAGCAGCGCGATCGAAGCGCCGAGTCCGACGGCGGGACCGTTGAGCGCCGCGACGATCGGGATCTCGACGTCGAGCAGGTCCCAGATCAGCTGCTTCGCGTCGCGGCGCAACGGATCGAGCTTCTCGAGGCCTCCGCTCCCCAGCTCCGGGAACCATGCGAAGTCGCCGCCGGCGCAGAAGGCGCGCCCGGCGCCGGTCAGCAGCACCGCGCGCGCCTCGGTCTCCTCGCGCAGCGCGCCGAAGAGCCGCGTCAGCTCCTCGTGCAGCAGACCGTCCACCGCGTTCAGCTCGCTCTTCGGGTGATCGATCGTGATCTCGAGGACGGCGTCGCGCCGCTCGATGCGGAGCGCCTCGAACGCGCGCGTCTCGAGACGGCTCACAGGATCGAGTAGTCGGCGTCGACGCCGAGCAGCGCACGGCCCGCGAGTTCGAGGCTGCCCGACGCGACCGAAGCGTGCTGCGTCACGACGTGGACGTCGCGGAAGCAGCGCTGGAGCGGGCTCGTCTGGTAGATCGAGGAGCCGCCGCCGAGTTCGTAGACGAGATCGACGGCGCGTGCGGCGTCGCGCACGGCGTGGGCGGCCGCGATCCGCACGCGTGCCCGATCCACGAGCGCGATCGTGCCCCCGGCTTCGACGCGCCGCCAGACGTCGTCGATCGTCGCGAGCAGGAACGAACGCGCGCCGCCGAGCGCGCCTTCGGCCTGCGCCACCGCCACCTGCGCGGTGCCGCGATCCGCGAGCCGCTTCTGTGCGAGCGCCGGCGTCTTCTTCGCCGCGAGCGCCACGAGTTCGTCGATCGCGCGCCGTGCGATCCCGAGCGCGATCGAGGCGACGCCGACCGCGAGCAGGCCGAAAACCGGGACTCGATAGAGCGTTCCCGCTTCGCGCGGGGCGTCGCTGAGCAGTGACACCGCGTGAGGGTCCGCTACGAAGCGGTCGCGCACGGCGAGGTCGTGGCTGCCGGTGCCCGACAGGCCCGACACGTGCCAGGTGTCGAGGATCTCGACTTCCTCGGCCGGGAAGAAGCAGAGTCGGATGTCGGGTCGGCCCTGCGGCGAGAGTTCGGGCCCCGCGCCGTTCACCACGATCGCGCCGCCGAGCAGCGACGTGCAGTGCTGGCAGCCACTGCCGAAGCTCCAGCGGCCCGACACCGTGAAGCCGCCCGCGGTCCGCGTAGCACGCCCGGTCGGTGCGAAGACGCCGCCGGTGACCGCGCCCGGCGAAGAGAAGATCTCGCGCGCCGCGGACGGCTCGATCCAGGCGGCGAGCGCGCTCGTGGTCGACGCGATCATCGCGCACCAGCCCGCTGCGGCGTCGCCGATGGCGAGCGTCTCGAGGACGCGCACCAGGTCGGCGAGCGACAACTCGGCCCCGCCGAACGATCGCGGCAGGCAGAGCCGGAAGAGACCGGCCTCCTCGAAGGCGCGCACGAACGGCTCCGGCAGGCGCCGCGCGCGTTCGATCTCGGCGCCGCGATCCCGCAGCGCCGCCGCCTGGATCCCGGCCGCCTTCACGACCGCTTCCGAACCGGCTCCGGATGTCGTGGTCGTCATCAGATCCCGCCTCCGTGCGCCGCGACGCAGCATACCCGAGTGCGCGCGCGTCACTCGTGCGACGCCTTGACCCGATGCCCGATCCCTATAGGCTGGCCGCCTTGATCAGCGGAGGGTGAGCCATGCGGATCCACGGACTCGGGACCCTTTCTCTCGTCGCGTTTGCGGCCGCGGGCATCGCCATCGCGGCGGATGCAGGGGCGGCTTCGCGCGAGGAAATCCAGCAGCGCGCCAGCCAGATCTTCGGCGTGCTGCCCGCCGAGGCGGTCAGCGCGGAGAACCCGGTCACGCCGGAGAAGATCGAACTCGGCCGCCATCTCTATTACGAGCCGCGCATCTCGATCAGCCGCAAGCTCTCGTGCAACTCGTGCCACGGTCTCGCGACTTTCGGCGTGGACAACGAGCCGACCTCCGTCGGACACGACGGCCAGCGCGGCGCACGCAATTCGCCGACGGTCTACAACGCGGCGCTGCACTTCGCGCAGTTCTGGGACGGCCGCGCTCCGAACGTCGAGGAGCAGGCCAAGGGCCCCGTGCTCAATCCCGTCGAGATGGGCATGCCGAGTCCCGAGGTCGTGAACCAACGCCTCGCCGAGATCCCCGGCTATGCGCCGCTCTTCGCCGCGGCGTTCCCCGGCGAGCAGGACCCGATCACCTACGACAACTTCGCGAAAGCGGTCGGCGCCTTCGAGCGGCGGCTCGTGACGCCGTCGCGCTTCGACGAGTTCCTCGGCGGCCAGGCCGACGCGCTCACGGACGCCGAAGTCGCCGGCCTCGCGAAGTTCATGGACGTCGGCTGTCCCACCTGCCACATGACGGCGACGATCGGCGGCCAGATGTACCAGAAGCTCGGTCTCGTCCATCCCTACGAGTCGAAGGATCTCGGTCGCTACGAAGTCACGAAGAAGGACGCCGACAAGTACTTCTTCAAGGTCCCGTCGCTGCGCAACGTCGAGAAGACCGGTCCGTGGTTCCACGACGGCAGCGTGACGACGCTCTCGCAGGCGATCGAGCTGATGGCGTGGCACCAGCTGGACAAGAAGCTCGAGCCGGCCGACGTGCAGTCGATCGAGACCTTCCTGAAGAGCCTCACGGGCACGCCGGACCCCGACTACATCGCCGAGCCGGGGAAGCTCTGAGGCTCGCCGCTCGCCTTCGGCTCGCTACGCGGGAACGGGGTGAGGCTCGCCGCTCGCCTGCGGCTCAGCTGAGGTCGAGGTCGCCGCGGCGCGCGAGGTCCAGGAAGGCGCGTACGACGTTCGGGTCGAACTGCGTGCCGGACGCTTCGGTGATGCGGCGCACGGCCTCGTCGCGCTCGACCGCCGGCTTGTAGCTGGCGGCGCTCGTCATGCTGTCGAAGGCCTCGGCGAGCGCGATGATGCGCGCCTCGAGCGGGATCGCGTCGCCCGCGAGCTGCTCGGGGTAGCCGCTCCCGTCGAACCACTCGTGGTGGTGCAGGACCAGCGGCGCGATGTCGGCCCAGAGCTGGATCGGCGCGAGCATGCGGTGGCCGAGGACGGGATGCTGGCGCGCGATGCGGCGGTCCTCGAGCTGCGTCGGATCGAGGCGCAGCATGCCGACGTCGTGGAGCAGCGAGGCGAAGTGCAGGCGCTGGCGCTCCGCTTCACCGAGCCCCAGCTCCCGGCCGATGCGGTTCGCGAGCTGCGCGACGCGGCGCGCGTGGCCCGCCTGCAGATCCATGTGCGCGTCGAGCGCGGCGACCAGGATGTCGGTCACGTGCACGAAGAAGTTCCGCTGCGCCTGCACCAGCTGGACGCGCCGCAGCGACGCGGATCCCTGCGCGGCGAGCGTCGAGAGGGCGCGCAGGGAAGCGGCTTCGATCCCGCGTGGCGGAGCGACGACGACGAGCGCGCCGAAGCCCTCCACCGGAAGCACCGCGCCGTGGTGCGGATCGATGTTCCAGAGCGCGGCGCGACCTTCGTCCAGCGCCTGCGTGACGATCTCGCTCAGCCTCGACTCGATCGCCGCGTGGAGACCGCGGTCGCCCGCGGCGGCTTCGAGCTTCGGAACCGGTCCGGCCATGAAGAACGCGGCGGGTCCGCCGCCGAGGCGCAGCGCGCAGGCCGCGAGTCCGCTCGATGCGTCCGTCCCGTGCATCGCCGCGGCGAGCTGCTCCGACGCGTCGAGCAAGGTCGCGAGACGCTCCTTGTCGGCGTCCATCTGCTGCACCGTGCGCAGCGTCACGCGGCGCAGCAGCAGGAAGGCGCCGCCGGAGAGCACCGCGAGCGAGAAGAGCAGCGCGAGAAGGCCCGCGCGCGCGAGCGGGTCGCGCATCTCCGGCAGCATCTCCGCGTAGGCCAGGTGGGCGAGTGCAGTCAGCGGGACGACACCACCGAGGAAGTACGCGACGACTGCGGCCCGATCCAGCGAATGGGCGAAGATCGAGAGGGAGTGGCTGCGGGACGGCGCGCGCGACTTCACGAGGAGCGCCATCGGCCACTCGGCGGAACGCCTGAAGTCGAGAGCGGAACGGTGCGCCGCGCGCGTGGGACTACCCCCGCGCCGCCTCCCGCTTCCGGTCCGCGGCCCACTCGGCCATGACCTTCCGCGTCAGCTCGAAGTTGTAGACGTCTTCCTGATGGGAGAAGCGGCCGCCGCCCGCGTAGAGCATCGTGGTGATGCCCGAGAACTCGTAGAACGAGCCGTCGGCGCGCCGACCGGGCAGCCGGTTCCACCACAGGAACACGACCCGGTCGCCCTCGATCACGCACCACTCGGTCGGATAGCTCCAGCCGACCAGTGGCTTCATCACGGGTACCAGCCAGGCGCGGATCGCCTCCCGCCCGCGATACACGCCGAAGTGATGCTCGACGTAGACTGCGTCCTCGGTGAGGAGGTCGCAGTAGGCGTTCCAGTCGTCGGCGTCCTGCGCCGCGCGCGTCGCGCGGAACGCGGCCTCGATCTCGGAACGGGGATGGGGCATCGCGATCCTCAGAACGTGTAGCGGATCTGGAGATAGACCTCGTCGTGCTCGCGCACGGCGGAGAGGCCGTTCTCGACGGCGTCCTGGTAGGCGTTGCGGCCCGTCCGGTTGACGCCGGGGCGGATCTCGTTGATGGAGGAGTCGATCATCTGCTGGCGTCCCATGAACACGTTGGCGCCGATGGTCGCCGAGAAACTCTCGGTGAAGCGGTACACGACCGAAGGCAGGATCGCGCCCGATTGCGACATCACGTCGTAGACGAGCGTGTTGTAGATCATGAGGCGGTCCTGGTGATAGCCGGTGAACGCGGTCAGCGTGCCGAGCACGTTGACCGGTCCGTTCGCGTAGAAGTTGTCGTGGTAGTCGTCGATGTACTGCACGAAGAGCTGGGCGTTGAAGAAGAAGGTGCGGCCGGGATTCAGGAAATTGATGAAGGTCGGACGGTCGGCCGAGATCGTCAGGTTGATCGTGCCCGACTCGGAGGTGCCGTCGAACTCGTCGTTGTCGAGGAAGATCTGGCGGTTGATCCAGGTCGCCTCGACGCCCCAGTTCGACTTGGTGACGCTCTCGTCGAAGTCGAAGGCGAAGCCGAGCACGTTGCGCTTGTCGTACTCGACGACGAGCTCGCCGCTCGAGTGCCAGACGAAGTCGCGGCGTCCGAAGCCGTTCGCACCACCGGCGCGCACGTCGTTGCGTCGCGCACCCGCGGTCGAGAGGAAGCTGCGTACGGACTCGCAGAGCGCGATGCGCCACAGGCCGCAGGCGGTCGGGTTCACGCCGTCGACCAGCGCGGGATCCACGCCGGGACGGACCTGCCCGGCGTAGGGCCCGCGCGTGATGATGCCGAGACCGAAGGGGTCGAAGGGATCGAACTCGGTGAGCGCGGGAAAGTCCGGGTTCGGATCGCGTCCGCCGGTCGCGACGATCTGCAAGAGGTTCCACGACACGGCCGCGAGCTCGCTGCGGTACGGCTGCGCGGTGTAGGGTTGCGCGAGCACCCGCGCGGCCGTGGCGCGTCCGTTGTCGCCGGCGTTGCAGCCGAAAGGTCCCGGTCCCACACAGCCGTCGACGGCGACGTCGTAGCCCGGATCGAGCGGGCCGCGCGCGCCGGGCAGGATGTAGGTGCGGCCGTTCTCGTGGCGCGTCGCGACGGGGCCTCCGACGAAGCCGATCGTGCCGGGGTGCCAGATCGAGCGGTCGCGCACGTCGTAGGTGTCGATCGAGCCGGTGCTGCCGTCGAAGCCGGGCCACGACTGCAAGAGCACGCTGGCCTCGGCGTTCATCATGTCGATGCCGTCGATGTCGCAGTCCGCCTGAT
>JALOQG010000128.1 GCA_025453505.1 Myxococcota bacterium
CCTGCGCGCCCTTCGCGAGCGTCTCGTCGGCGAGCGCGCCGGCGACCCGTTCGACGAGCGCGGGGCTCCACGTCGCGCCGAGCGCCGCGCCGCACGGGAAGCACGCCGACGTCGGGCCGCCGCGAAACGCGGTGCCGCGCGCGCCGTTCGGGCCGTCGGTCACGCGCAGCGCGCCGATGCCGAGCCGCGGGATCGCCACCGTGTGCCACAGGTCCGCGCCGGCGAGCAGTGACGCCTGCTCTTCGAGCGTGAGTTGCGCGAGCAGCGATGCGACGCGGGGGTCGTCGGCCACGGGAGGTCTCCTGTCCGGGAAGGGACCGGGGAGTCTACGCGAAGCGGCTTGCCCGGCCGCCGGGCGCGGGCTAAAGATCCGTCTACCTAACGCCGTTAAAGAAACCGAACGACGTTCAATGGGATCTCTCGCGCGCCCACGCGGAGTCTCCTCGGACCGACCATGAGCGTGATGCAACCCGCAGAGCGGCGGCGGCTGCAGAGCCGTGCCGACGCCCGGCGCGCCATCCTGGACGCGACCGAGGCGCTGCTCGTCGAGGACGGCTACGAGGCCTTCTCGATGCGGCGCCTCGCCGACCGCTGCGGCTACACCGCCCCCACGATCTACCACCACTTCGGCGACAAGCAGCACCTGATCGACGCGCTGCTCGACGAGCGCTGCCAGGGACTGGTGCGGACCTTGCGGCGCGTGCACCAGAGCGAGGATCTGGTCGAGAACCTGCGCGCGTTCAGCGGGGCCTTCGTACGCTTCGGCCTGCGCAACCCGACCCACTACGCGCTGCTCTCGCAGCCGCGCGATCCCGGTCTGCCGGTGCCGCCCGCCGCCGAGGAGGCGCGCGTGCTGATGGAAGCGCCGCTGCACGGGCTCGCCGCCGCGGGCCGGCTCACGGCCGATCAGGAAATGGTCGGCCAGTCGCTGTGGGCGTTCCTGCACGGCTTCATCCTGTTGCGCACCACGCGCACCGACGTCGAGTGGCGCAAGGACGGTCTCGACGTCGGCATCGACGCATTCCTGACAGGCTTCGTTCGCGAGGAGGCTTCGCGATGACGTTCCGATCCCGCTGCTCCGCTGCGCTGCTGGCGATGGTCGTGACGACTCTCGCCGGTTGCGGCGGTGAGGAAGCCGCGCCGGTCGCCGCGCCCCCGCCCGTGATGGTCGTGCGCGTCGAGGGGCATCGCATCGAGGATCGGCTCGAAGCGACGGGTCAGCTGATCGCGCCTTCGCAGGCCGCCGTCGCCGCGCAGGTCGGTGGACAGGTCACCGCAATCCCGCGCGACGAAGGCAGTGCGGCCGCCGAGAACGACATCGTGATCGAGATCGATCCCGAGCGGCGTCAGCTCGAGGCGCAGAGCGCGCGCGCGATGCTGGTGCAGGCCGAGGCGCAAGCCGCCGAGGCGCAGCGCGAGCTCGTGCGCATGCAGAAGCTGCATGCGCAGGGCGTCGCCGCCGACGCGAAGCTCGACCAGGCGCGCACGGCCGTGAGCTCCGCCGTCTCCGCGCGCGACGCCGCCGCGGCGCAGGCCGGCATGGCGGAACGTTCGCTGCGCGATTCGAGCGTGCGCGCGCCCTTCGCCGGACTCGTCGCCCGCCGCTTCGTCTCGGAGGGCGAGTTCGTGCAGCCGGGCCAGAAGCTCTTCGAGCTCGTCGCGCTCGATCCGATCGAAGTCGAGTTCCACGTGCCCGAGAAGGAATCGAGCCGCGTCGCGCAGGACGCGCCCGTCGCCGTGCGCGTCGCGCCGTTCCCGGACGAGGTGTTCCAGGCGCGCGTCACGCTGGTCTCGCCGACGATCGACCCGACGACGCGCACGCTGCGCGTCAAGGCGGCGCTGCCGAACCCCGACGGGCGGCTGCGCCCGGGGCTCTTCGCGCGCGCGGACCTCGGCATCGCCGTGCGCGAGAACGTCGCGATGATCCCGGAGGAGGCGGTGCTGCAGCGCGCCGGCGGGCCGATCGCCTACGTGCTGCGCGGCGAATCGCGCGTGCAGCGCCGAGCGCTCGAGCTCGGCGTGATTCGCGACGCGCAGGTGGAGGTGCGCTCCGGCGTCGCGATCGGCGAGGACGTCGTGGTGCGCGGCGCGAGCGATCTCGTCGAAGGCAGCGCCGTCTCGGTCCGCGACGCGCTCGGCGCCGCGCAAGGCGGCGGCGCGGCGACGAACGTCGGATCCGCGCCGCGCGAGGTCAGCCGCAAGTGACGCTCTCCGACGTCGCGATCCAGCGGCCCATCCTGACCTGGATGATGACGCTCGCGCTGATCGTGTTCGGCGTGCTGGGGTTCCTGCGCCTCGGCGTGGACCAGTTCCCGAACATGGACTTCCCCGTGCTCACGGTGCAGGCGTCGCTCGAAGGCGCGACGCCGGAGGGCATGGAGGAGGACGTCACCGACGTCCTCGAAGAGCGCCTCAACACGATCGGCGGCGTGCGCTCGATCCGCTCGACGTCGTACCAGGGCGTCGCGCTGATCACGGTCGAGTTCGAACTCGGCACCGATCTCGACATCGCGGCGCAGGACGTGCGCGACAAGGTCGCGCTGGCGCGCGTCGAGCTGCCGGTGAACCTCGATCCGCCGGTGGTCGGCACCTTCGATCCGAACGACACGCCGGTGTTGTGGATCCCGTTCGATTCGAAGCGCACCGTGGTCGAGACCAGCGAAGCGGTGCGGCGCCTCGTGAATCCGTATCTCGAGACGATCGAGGGCGTCGCGGGTGTCGCGATGTTCGGGCGCCAGGACCGCAACATCCGCATCTGGCTCGACGGCGACGCGCTGCGCGCGCGCGGGCTCGCCGCGAGCGACGTGCTGCTGGCGCTGCAGCGCGAACACGTCGAGATGCCGGGCGGCGCGGTCGAGAGCGACCGCGTGGACTACTCCGTCAAGACGGACGCCGAGTTCCGGACGGTCGCCGAGATGGAGATGCTGGTCGTCGCCCACCAGGGCGAGGCGCCGGTGCTGCTGCGCGACGTCGCCCGCGTCGAGGACGGCGCCGAGGATCCGTCGTTCATCGCCCGCTACAACGGCTCGCCGACGGTCGGCATCGGCATCCGCAAGCAGAGCGGCGGCAACACGGTCGCGATCGTCGACGAAGTGCGCCGCCGGCTGATCGAAGTCGAGAAGCTGTTGCCGCAGGGTATCGCGATGCACGACTCGGCCGGCTTCATCGACTTCTCGCGCGGCGTGCGCGAGGCGGTCGCCGAGACCGAGTTCGCGCTGGTCTTCGGTGCGCTGCTCGCGATCTTCACCGTCTGGGTGTTCCTGCGCCGGTCGCGGCCGACCTTCGTGATCGCCGCCGCGATCCCGGTCTCGCTGATCGCGACCTTCGGCCTCGTGTATCTCGCCGGCTTCACGCTCAACACGATGACGCTGCTCGGCATGGCGCTGGCGGTCGGCGTCGTGATCGACGACGCGATCGTCGTGCTCGAGAACATCGAGCGGCACCGCGAGATGGGCGAGAGCGCGCGCGACGCCGCGTCGAAGGGCACGCGCGAGATCGCGTTCGCCGCGACCGCCGCCACCGTCTCCGTCGCCGCGGTGTTCCTGCCCGTGCTCTTCGTCGAGGGCCTGGTCGGCTCGTTCCTGCGCGACTTCGGCCTGACCGTCGCGGGCTCCGTGCTGCTCTCGCTCTTCGTCGCGCTGACGCTGACGCCAATGCTCGCCGCGCGCATGCCGCCGCCGTCGGCACGCAAGCATGGCAGCGTCTACCACTACCTCGAACGCGGCTTCGTCTGGATGGAGCAGCGCTACGGGCGACTGCTCGATTGGACGCTGACGCACAAACGGCACACGGTCGCCGTCGCGATGCTGTCGTTTCTCGGCGCCTGCGGACTCGGCTCGCAGCTCGGCTCGGAGTTCTTTCCGCCGGCCGACGAGGGCATCTTCTTCGGCCGCATCGAAGCGGCGCCGGGCACGGCGCTCGAGGCGACCGAGGAGTATCTCGCGCACGACGAGGAGTGGTTCCTGCGCCAGCCCGAGCTGCTCGGGCTCTTCTCGGCGGCGGGATCGAGCGGCGGCGGCAACGAGGCCGCGCGCCACGCCGAGACCAACATGGGCATGGTCTTCGGCACGATGAAGGCGCGCGAGGATCGCGAGCGCAGCGTGATGCAGCTCGTGCGCGATGCACGCGCCGAGCTCGGCGACGTGCCGGGGCGCAAGATCCGCATCTTCAATCCCAGCGAGATGATGACGGCCGGCGCCAACCAGGGTTCCTTCGAGGTCGAGGTGCGCGGCAATCTCGAGCTGGCCGAACTCGACGAGCTGGCGCAGGAGATGCTTCGGCGGCTCGAGTCGCTCGGCGGCTTCGTCGACCTCTCGTCGAGCCTGAAGATGGGTCTTCCGGAAGTTCGCATCGTGCCGGATCGCGAGAAGGCCGCGAGCCTCGGCGTCGACGCGCGCACGGTGGCGCAGGCGATCCACATGATGGTGGGCGGCATGGACGTCGGCGTCTTCAAGGAAGCCGGGCGTCGCTACGACATCCGCATGCGCCTCGAAGACGAGGACCGGCGCGACCCGGCGCAGATCGGGAATCTCTACGTGCGCGGCAAGAGCGGCGAGGTGATCGAGCTGCGCAATCTCGTCGACATCCAGACCGGTGCGGCGCCGTCCGCGATCACGCGCACCAACCGACAGCGATCGGTGACGATCGGAGCGAATCTCCAGGGCCGTAAGCTCGGCTCCGCGATCGAGGAGGCGCAGGCGATCGCCAAGGAGATCCTGCCCGAGGGCACCACGCTCGCGCTCTCGGGCCAGGCGCAGGCGATGCAGGAAGGCGCCGCGCAGATGGGACTCGCGATCGGCCTCGGCATCCTGGTGATCTTCATGGTGCTCGCCGCCCAGTTCGAGAGCCTCGTGCACCCGCTGACCGTGATGCTCGCGCTGCCTCTCGCGATGACGGGCGCGCTCGGCGGCCTGTGGATGACCGGCCACACGCTGAACCTGTTCTCGATGATCGGGATCCTGCTGCTCTTCGGGCTCGTGACGAAGAACTCGATCCTGCTGGTCGACTACGCCAACCAGCTGCGCCGCGAAGGCATGGACAAGGTCACCGCGATGCGCACCGCCGCGCCGGTGCGGCTGCGGCCGGTGCTGATGACGGCGGTGTCGATGATCTTCGGCGTGCTGCCCGCGGCGATCGGCATCGGCCCCGGCGCCGAGACGCGCGCGCCGATGGCCGTCGCCGCCGCGACCGGGATGTTCTCGTCGATGCTGCTGACGCTCGCCGTCGTGCCGGTCTTCTACATCCTCTTCGACGACGCCGCCGACTGGATGAAGCGCAGCTTCCGCCGCGTGACGGGGTCGAAGCCGGGCGTCGCGCTCGACGAGAAGGCGGCGGCCTCGTAGCGCGGCGCTTCAGGCCTCGTCGACGTAGCTCTGGTGCAGCACCACCGGCTCGGCGGGCGGCTTGCGGATGCGCATGTTCAGCACCTCGACGAAGAGCGAGAACGCCATCGCGGCGTAGATGTAGCCCTTCGAGACGTGCTGGCCGAAGCCGTCGGCGATCAACATCACGCCGATCAGCAGCAGGAACGAGAGCGCCAGCATCTTCATCGTCGGGTGCTTCTCGATGAAGGCGCTGATCGAGCCGGCCGCGACCAGCATCACACCGATCGAGATCACGACGGCCGCGATCATGATCTCGACGTCGCGCGCCATGCCGACCGCGGTGATCACCGAGTCGAGCGAGAACACGATGTCGAGCACCATGATCTGCAAGAGGATCGCCCCGTAGCTGGCGGCCTTGGGCGCGGCGTGTTCGTGGTGGCCGCCCTCGAGCTTGTCGTGGATCTCCCAGGTCGCCTTCGCCACCAGGAAGAAGCCGCCGATGATCAGGATCAGATCGCGGCCGGTGAAGCCGTGCTCGAAGAGCGCGAAGAGCGGCTTCGTCAGGCCCATCACCCACGAGATCGCGAGCAGGAGCGCGATGCGCATCAGCATCGCGAGCATCAACCCGACGCGCCGGGCGCCCGCCTGCTGCGCCTTCGGGAGCTTCTGCACCAGGATCGAGATGAAGACGATGTTGTCGATCCCGAGAACGATCTCGAGGCTCGTCAGCGTGAGCAGCGCGATCAGGTTCTCGCTCGTGAAGAGCTCGGCCACGAAGAGGTTCTCCCTGGGTCAGCGCGCGAGGAAATCGCGCAGGACCGCCAGGGTACGCTTCGGATCGTCGCGGTACACCCCGTGTCCACAGCCGGCGAAGCGTTCGAAGCGCGCGAGCGCCGGGGGCAGGGCGGCCGCGATGTCGGCCTGGTCGTCGATCGGGCAGATCGGATCGTCCTCCCCGCCGAGTACGAGCGTCTCGCAGCGCACCTTGCCGAGATCGGGCAGGAAGTCGAAGGCGTGATCCTCGCCGCCGCCGAAATGGAACATCACGTCGAAGTTCCACAGCGTGCGCGCGTTGGCGTCGGGGTCGCGCGGCGTGCGGGAGTAGAGCGGGAAGCACAGGCGCGCGTAGTCGGGCAGCGTTTCCGGCCCCGGCTTTTCCCAGTAGCGGCGCGCGGCGTCGCGGGCTTCGGGACCTCCGAGCCGCTCGAACGTCGCGTAGACGCGGTCGAGCCGTGTCTTCGCCGTCGTGCTCGACAGCACCAGCTTGCCCGGGTGCTCGGGATGCCGGATCGCGTAAGCCATCGCGACCATGCCGCCGAACGAGTTGCCGAACACCACCGGTTTCTCGATGCCGAGCGCGTCGCAGAAGGCGACGATGTCGTCGGCCCACTGCGCGAGGTTCCACTGTGCGCGGTCGCCCGCCTCGCTGCGCCCGTTGCCGCGGTGGTCGAGGTAGACCACCTGAGCGACGTCCGCGAGCGGCGAGAACGACGGCTTGTACGACGAATGATCGAAGCCGGGACCGCCGTGCAGCAGCACGAGCGTCGGGCGCTCGCGCATCACGGGACCGTCGGGCACGAGCTTCGCGCCCTCGATGTCGAAGAAGAGCTTCACGTCGCCGATGGAGATGTGCATGGGAGCCTACGGTCCAACAGCGACGCGTCCCCGTCCAGAGGCCCGTGTGAGCCGGATCACAGCCCGGCTCACAGCACGATCTGCTCGTCGCCGCCGCCGCGCAGCCGGATCTCCGCGATCGAGAAGGCGCCGCGCTGGCGCTGGAACACGCTCACCGCGATCAGCCAGATGCGAACCACGTCGCCCGGGTGCGCGCCGAAATGGCGCAGCGCATCCGCGTGCAGGTCGCGGCGCTCCGCGTGCCACGCGCCGAGCCCCTCGCGTCCGGAGCGGATCACGACGTGGAACTCGCGCTGCTTCCAGTTCGGGAGCGGGCACCAGTACGCGGTGCCGACGGGAAGCGCGCAGCTCCAGTAGTACGTGAGGTCGAGGCCGTTCGCGAACTCGACCGCGAGGCTCAGGTAGTCGTGGCTCGGGATGCAGTCTTCGCGCAACAGGCCGGGCAGCGCGTCGACGCGCCAGCGCCACGCGATCTCCGTGTCCGGCCGCAGCGGGAAGGCGGCGTCGCGCTGCAGGATGCCGGCGTCGCCGACGACCTCGCACGCGAGCGCCTGCTGGCCGCCGGGTGTCTCGCAGGGACGAAAGATCTCCG
>JALOQG010000129.1 GCA_025453505.1 Myxococcota bacterium
CGGATGTTCCTTGCCGTTGAGCGCGACGGGCCAGCCCGCGTCGAATCGCACCGTCACCGTCTCGGGCGCGATCGCGACGTCGTCGCGCCAGAACGCGACGCCCATGATCGGCTGCACGATGCGGATGCCCTTGTCGAGGTGCTCGAGGTCCTTGGCCTCGTGCGTGGCGCCGAGCATGTTGGAGTCGGTCGAGTACGCCTTCTCCGTGCTCATCTTGTACGGCAGCCCCTCGCGCTGCATGAACTCGCTCATCTCCTTGCGGCCGCCGAGTTCTTCGATGAAGCGCGGATCGAGCCACGGCTTGTAGATCTGGAGGTGCGGGTTCGCGAGCAGGCCGTAGCGGTAGAAGCGCTCGATGTCGTTGCCCTTGAAGGTGGAGCCGTCGCCCCAGATGTGGACGTCGTCCTCCTTCATCGCGATCACGAGCAGCGTTCCGGTGACGGCGCGGCCGAGCGGCGTGGTGTTGAAGTAGGTGACGCCCGCCGTCGAGATGTGGAACGCGCCGGCCTGCAGCGCCGCGAGGCCCTCGGCGACGAGCTGCGTGCGGCAGTCGACGAGGCGCGCCTGCTCGGCGCCGTAGGCGAGCGCCTTGCGCGGGATCTCGTCGTAGTCGGGCTCGTCGGGCTGGCCGAGATTCGCGGTGTAGGCGTACGGGATCGCACCGCCCTTGCGCATCCAACGCAGCGCCGCGCTCGTGTCGAGTCCGCCCGAGAAGGCGATCCCGACCTTCTGGCCGACGGGGAGGTTCTGGAGGATGTGTCCCACGAGGCGTCTCCGGGCTGGGCAGTGACGGGGCCCCGGCGCGAGACCGGGAACGGGACTCTAAGGGTGCGGCGGCGCTCCCGAAACCCACGCGGCTCGACGCCTGGGCCGGGGGATTCGTGGTAGCCTGCCGTGAACGCCCGGTAAGGAGCCGCCCGATGCCCGTCGTCTCGCACACGCAGCCCACGCCCACGACGGATCTCCTCAAGGCGCCGATGGAGATCTGCTGGAACTTCGACTACGCGATCGACATCGAGAAGCTCCGCAACCTCTACGCGAAGGCCAAGGATGCCCAGTGGAACGCCGAGCGCGATCTCGACTGGGACGTCGCGCTCGATCCGAGCCGCCCGATCGTCGACGAGGCGCAGTTCGGCTTCCAGGCGCTGCCGGTGATCCAGAAGCTCTCGAAGTCGCAGCGCGAGACCTTCACGGCGCACGTCGCCTGCCATCTGCTCTCGCAGTTCCTGCACGGCGAGCAGGGCGCGCTCATGACGGCGGCCGCGCTGACGCACGCGGTGCCCGACTACGAGGCCAAACTCTACGCGGCGACGCAGACGATGGACGAGGCGCGTCACGTCGAGGTGTACCAGCGCTACATCGACAAGCTGGCGCTGGTGTATCCGATGTCGCCGGGCCTGAAGGAGCTGATCGACGCGACGCTCACGGCCGATCACTGGGTCAAGATCGCGATCGGCATGAACATGATCGTCGAGGGGCTCGCGCTCGCGGCGTTCCACAACATGCGCCGCCAGACGACCTGCGAGCTGCTGCGCAAGATCACCGAGAACGTGCTGCGCGACGAGGCGCGTCACGTCGCATTCGGCAGCGTCTACGTCGGCGAGACGATCCGCGACATGCACCCGGACGACCGCGAGGACGTCGCGAACTTCGCGTTCGAAGCGGTCAAGGCGATGGTGGACAACCAGGGCGGCGTGGACGGGCGCGGCAAGCGGCGTCGCGACCCCGGCTTCCTGCAGGTGCTGGCCAGCGCCGAGATCGACCCGAAGGACTTCCTGCAGAGCCTCGTCGAGGCGCAGCAGGCCGGCCTCCGGGTCGAGCGACCGCCGGGGCAGGTGCACTCGTTCAAGGACCTGATGATGCCGGCGCTGGTGCGCGTCGGCGCGGTGACGGATCGCACGCGCGAACTCTACGCCGCAGAGCAGATCCCGGTCTTCGAGGACGCGTCGGTGCTCGAGGCGATGGAGAACTCTGCGACGGGCGTGATCGAGTTCGAGGTCTAGCGGGGCGCCGGTGGCGCGGATCGCGGTCGTCGGCGGCGGCATCGCCGGGCTCTCGTGCGCCTGGAAGCTGCAGCGCGCCGGGCACGACGTCACGCTGCTCGAGCGCGAGGCCGTCGCGGGCGGGCGCATGCGCAGCGAACGCATCGCGACGTCGCGGGGCGTCTTCGTCGTGGATCGCGGCGCGCAGTTCGTCGCGAGCGGCTATCGCAATCTGCACGCCGTCGCGGACGCGCTCGGCCTCGCGTCGAAGCGGCACTTCGTCGGCCGCACCAGCAACGCGATCCTGCGCGACGGCCGCCTGCATCCCGGCGACTACGGATCGCTGCGCGAGCTGGCGCGCTCGAAGCTGCTCTCGACGCGCGCGAAGCTGCGTCTGCCGCGACTGCTCCTCGAACTCGCGAAGCAGCGTCGTCACCTCGACGCGTATCACCCGGAGCGCGCCGCGGCGATCGACCGCGAGAGCCTCGCCGAGGGCCTCACGCGCGTGGTCGGAGCGGAGGCGATGGAATATCTGTTCTCGCCCGCGTTCTCGTCCACCTTCGACGCGGATCCCGAGGACCACTCGCTCGCGTTCGCGCTCCTGACGACGCGCTTCGTGCTCGGCGGTTTCCGCCTGCAGGCGTTCGACGGCGGCATCGGACTGCTCGGCGAGACGCTGGCGTCGCAGCTTCGCGTGCGGACGGGCTGCGAGGTGACGGCGGTCGAGACGAGCGCCGGCGGAGCCCGCATCGGATTCCGCGACGCCGACGGCGGCGAGGCGACGCTCGACGCCGATGCCGCCGTCGTCGCGCTGCCGGGCTCGCTCGTCGCGGACGTCGTGCGCACGCTCACGCCGGAGGAGCAGACCTTCTTCGACCAGGTCCGCTACGTGCGCGGCATGGTCTGCTTCCTGATGACCGATCGCGCGCCCGCGAGTCTGCCGTGGTACGGCGTCGCATTTCCGCGTCGCGAGCAGATCGGCCTCTACGGCATGGCGGTCGATCACTGGAAGCCGGGCGTCGCACCGGCCGGCGCGGGCCTCGTCAACGCGGCGCTCACCGCCGAGGCGGCGGAACGGCTTCGCGATGCGCCCGACGCGGCCGTCGTCGCCCACGTCCTCGATGCGCTGGCGAAGACGCCCATCGGGCGGCTCGATCCGATCGCGAGCGCGGTGCACCGCTGGGATCCCATGCTGCCGCTCTTTCCGGCCGGACATCTGAAGAGGCTCGCTGCGTTCGAGGAGCGCGGCGAACGCTCGCAGCGGCTCGCCTTCGCCGGCGACTACCTGATCGGACCCTATACCGAGATGGCCCTGACCTCCGGGCTGCGCGCTGCGACCGACGTGGCGCGGGGATTGGCCCTCTAGGCCGCCCGGGCGAGCGGTTCTCCGTTCAGGCCGGCCCCGCATCGGCCGAACAACGGGGCTGCCTTTCGCAGAGGACCCGCCGTGCAGCTGCTCGCCTTGCCTGGATTCCTCGCGTTCTTCTTCGTGTCGCTCTGGGTGGGCGTGCGCCTGCTCGCGCAGGGGCGTCGTACGCGCGAACTCCCCGAACTGCTGCTCGGCATGGGTGTGCTCTGCATCGGCCCGATCGGCTTCGGCCTCTCGATGTTCGCCGCGGCCGCGGGCGCCAGCGCGCCCGGATCGCCGTCTCTGTGGGCGGGGCTCTCCGCGCTGGCGGTCGGGAGCGGCGCGGCGTCCAAGTCGATCTTCAACTGGAAGATCTACCACCCGCGCTCGCGCGCCGTCGCGGCCGTCTCGATCGGCGCGATCGTGCTGCTCGCCGTCGCGATCGTGGCCGACGGGTTGACGACCGGCTTCGCGCCGGCCGCCTGGATGCAGCCCGGCTGGGTGCTGGTCCGCCAGGCGGTGCAGGTCGGCGTCCTGTACTGGGGTGCGGCCGAGGCCCTGCTCTGGTGGCGCCGCATGCAGCGGCGCGCCCGCCTCGGCATCGGGGACGCGGTCGTCGCGAACCGTTTCCTGCTGTGGGCGATCGGCGCGGGCATGGCCGGCAGCGGTTCGCTGATCGGCACGCTCGTCGGGCTCTCACTCGGCCGGCCGCTCGGCGAGCTGCCGGCGCTGGCGCTGACACTCTCGGGTTTCGGACTGGCGTCGGCCTGCGCGCTGTGGCTGGCGTTCGCTCCGCCCGAGGCCTACGTGCGCCGGATCCGCTCGAACGCAGCGCGCAGCGCGGCGCCCTGAACGGTCACTGCGGCGCGACGCGCGCCGCCAGCCGCTCCGCCTCCGCGACCATCTCCTCGAGCAGCACGAGTCCGCGCTCCCAGAAGCCCGGGTCTCCGATGTCGAGCCCGGTGTGCGCGACGACTTCGCGCGGCGACTGCGATCCGCCGGCCTCGAGCATCGCGAGATAGCGCGGCACGAAGGCGGCGCCCTCCTCGTCGTAGCGCTGCACGAGCGCGAGCACGAGCAGCTCACCGAAGGCGTACGCGTAGCAGTAGAAGGGGCTGTGCACGAAGTGCGGGATGTAGAGCCACCACCAGGCGTAGTCGTCGCGCAGCGCGACCGAGTCGCCGAACATCGGGCGGTTCGTCTCCATCCACAGCTCGTTGATGCGCGGGATCGGCAGCTCGCCTTCGGCGCGCCGCGCCGCGTGCAGCTTCTCCTCGAAGCGCGTCATCACGACCTGCCGGAACACCGTCGCGAAGGCGTCCTCGAGCTTTCCGCAGAGCAGACCGAGGCGGACCTTCGGGTCGGGCTCGTCGCGCAGCAGGCGCCGGAAGGTCAGCATCTCGCCGAAGACGCTCGCCGTCTCGGCGGTGGTGAGCGGCGTGTCGGCCTCGAAGAGGCCGCGCGGCCGCGCGAGGTACTGGTGGACGCCGTGGCCGAGTTCGTGCGCGAGCGTCATCACGTCGCGCAGCGTGCCGGTGTAGTTCAGCAGGACGTAGGGATGCACGTCCGGCACCGTCGACGCGGAGAAGGCGCCGCCGCGCTTGCCGGGCCGCAGCTCCGCGTCGATCCAGTGCTTCTCGAAGAAGTGCCCGGCGATCTCCGAGAGCTTCGGCGAGAAGTCGCCGTAGGCCTCGAGCACGAGCGCGCGCGCCGCGTCGAAGGAGCGCTGTCCCTCGGCTTCGAGCACCGGCGCGTAGCGGTCGTAGTCGTAGAGCACGTCGAGACCGAGCAGGCGCTGCTTCAAGCGGTAGTAGCGACCGACCAGGTCGTGGCGGCGTTCGCAGGCCGTCATCAGCGCGTGCACCGTCTCGGCGTCGATCTCGTTGGCGAGATTGCGGTCGTCCATCGGCGAGCCGTAGCGGCGCAGCCGATCGCGCGTGGCCTTGTCCTGTATCAGCGTGTTGAACAGGAAGGCGAGCAGGCGTGCGTTCTTGCGCAAGCCCTCGGTGAGCGAGTCGGCGGCGCGGCGGCGGGTTTCGCGATCCGGCTCGTAGAGCAGCGAGAGGATCTCCTCTTCGCTCTTCTCCTCGCGGCTGCCGTCCGCCGCTTCGAGCGAGAAGCGCATCGCGCCGAGCGTCTCGTCGAAGAGGCGCGAGAATGCGCGCGGTCCCGTGTTGGCGGTTTCCTCGAGCAGCCGCTCTTCCGGCTCGGAGAGCACGTGCGGCCGGTAGCGGCGCATCTGCGCGAGCAGGTGGCGGCGCGCGCCGAGCGCGGGATCGCCGAGCAGCGCGTCGGCGCGCGCGTCGTCCACGGCGACCCACTCGAGTTCGAAGAAGACGAGCGCGTTGCGCACCTCGGTGCCGCGCTCCTGCACGCGCTGGAGCAGCGCGCCGTGCTTCGGTTCGGCGGTGTCGCTCGCGAAGAGCAGCTGCGCGTAGGCCGCCGCGCGCGTGGCCGGCTCCTGCAGCGCTTCGAGCGCGTCCATTGCGGCCGCGAGCTCCGCCGCGCCGAGCGTCGCGACCCGGCCGCGATACTGCGCGGCGAAGCGCGTTGCGGACTCGATCGAACGCGCGAGATCGGCGTCGAGGCGCGGATCGTCGGGACCCGCGTACAGATCGGAGAGGTCCCAGGTGATCCCGGCGGCGGGACCGTGATCGACGACCGCATTCGCTTCGGCAGGTGCACTCATGCGCGCACGATAGACGTCGCGCGCATGTCCGGCGAGCCGTTCGCGTTCGCGCGCACGTCGCGGCCCGCCGTGCGGAGCGCGGCGCGGGCGCTCGAGTGATAGGGTTTCCGCGTGAGTTTCCCCCGCGTCATCCTGCACGCCGACATGGATGCGTTCTACGCATCCGTCGAGCAGCGGGATCGCCCGGAGCTGCGCGGCAGGCCGGTGATCGTCGGCGGGGGCGGGCCGCGCGGCGTGGTTTCCGCGGCGAGCTACGAGGCGCGCGTGTTCGGCGTGCGTTCGGCGATGCCGGGCTTCGAAGCGCGCCGGCTCTGTCCCGACGGCGTCTTCCTCCGCGGCGACATGAAGAAGTACTCCGCGGTGTCGCGCGACGTGTTCGCGGTGTTCGAGCGCTTCTCGCCGCGCGTCGAGGCGATCTCGCTCGACGAGGCGTTCCTCGATCTCACCGGCACCGAACGTCTGCACGGACCCCCGCGCCGCGCGGGTGAGGCGCTGCGCGCGGCGGTGCGCGCCGCGACGGGGCTCGCGGTGTCGGTCGGCATCGCGCCGAGCAAGCTCGTCGCGAAGATCGCGAGCGACGAGGCCAAGCCCGACGGCCTGCTCGAGATCCATCCGGACGAGGTGCGCGCGTTTCTCGACCCGCTGCCGGTCGGGCGGCTCTGGGGCGTCGGACCGGTCGCCGAGGCGCGGCTCCGCGCGGCAGGCGTCACGACGATCGGAGACCTGGCGCTGCGCGACGGCGCGCAGCTGCGCGCGCTGCTCGGCGAGTCGCTCGGCTCGCACGCCGCGGCGCTCGCGCGCGGCGAGGACGTGCGCGAAGTGCAGCCCGATCGCGCCGCGGTCTCGTACAGCGAGGAGAACACCTTCGACGCCGACGTCGCGGACCGCGCGCGCATCGGCGCGGTGATCCAGGACCACGCGGAGTCGGTCGCACGCCGGTTGCGCCGCGACGGACTCGCGGCGCGCACCCTGGTCTTGAAGGTGAAGCTCGCGCAGCGCAAGCCGGGCGTCGCGGGGACGGACTGGCGCAGCGGGCCGCGGCTCTATCCGATCCTCACGCGCCGCGCGACGCTGCCCGAGCCGAGCGACGACGGCGCGCTCTTCACGCGCGAGGCGCAGCGGCTGCTCGAGCGCATGCCGGTGGATCCGATCCGGCTCGTCGGCGTCGGCGCGACGAACCTCGTGCCGTCGGCGCAGCTCGGGCTCTTCGGTGATCGCAAGTCGCGCCGGCTCAACCGCGCGCTCGACGAGATCGCCGAGCGCTTCGGCTCACGCGCGCTCGTGCGGGCGGGGCAGGAGGCGGCGTCGCGCGCCGCGCTCTCGCATCAGCGCAAGCGCGGCGAGTCGGACTCGTAGCGCCACACGCGCATCGGCGGGACGTTGCGCACCTCGAGCTCGACGTGCGCGTGCCGGCCGAACACCTCGCGCGCCAGCACGGCCACGCGGTCGCGCACCTGGTACGGGACGAAGCAGCCGCCCGGCGCGAGGCACTCCTTGATCGAGCGCAGGATCGC
>JALOQG010000130.1 GCA_025453505.1 Myxococcota bacterium
CGCGCGGAGCGCCTCGTGCTCCACTCGCGGCGCGGACGCGAGATCGTCTACACGTGGAAGATGGGGACCGAGCGCCCTGGGCGCGAGATCGCCCGCGCGTTGCTCTCGCTCGATCGCGGGCCCTTTCGCAGGCCGGGTCGGGCGCTCGTGGTTCGCCTCACCACACCCGCCGACGAGCATGCCGACGCACGACTGCGGGAATTCGCCGCGGCGAGCGAGCAAGCGATCGCGCGCGAGTTCGGCGACGCGTTCGAGGGGACGCGATGAGCGGAGCGGCGCTGCCCGCTGCGCCGGCGTCCTCGGTCTGGCGTGGGCCGTGCTGCAGCCGCTCCTGTTGCTCTCGATCTACACGTTCGTGTTCTCCTCGATCCTCGACGCCCGCTGGCCCAAGGGCGGCGCAGGATCCGCGGGTTTCGCGCTGAATGCGTTCGCCGGAATGGTGCTCTTCGGCCTGTTCTCGCGCGCGGCGAACGACGGAGCGAACCTGCTCTTGAACCACGCCACGCTGCTCAAGCAGGTGGTGTTCCCGTCCGAGGTGCTCTCGATGGCGAGCGTCGTGGCGGCGCTCTTCGATCTCGCGATCGGCCTCGCGCTCTGGACTCTCTTCCACCTCTTCGGCCAGGGCCTCCCGCCGGCGACGATCCTCGCTCTGCCGGTGGTGCTGCTGCCGCTCCTGCTCTTCTCGCTCGGCGCGTCGTGGCTGCTCGCCTCGCTCGGCGTCTTCCTGCGCGACCTCGCCCAGGTGACGTCCCTCGCCACGACGGCGCTCTACTTCCTGAGCCCGATCTTCTACCCGGCTTCGCGCGTGCCTCCGGACTTCGCTGCGGTCTACGCGTGGAATCCGTTCGTCGGCCTCATCACGTCCGCGCGCGAGCTGATGCTGCACGGGGCGTGGCCGGCGTGGTCCGAACTGGCCGTCCTCACGCTCGTGGGGTGGCTCTTCGCGTGGTCCTCGTACGCGTGGTTCATGCGGACCCGCCACAGCTTCGCGGACGTGCTCTGAGCCGCCGCCGGTTTCCCGAGCAGATGCGACTGCTAAGTTCCGAATCGCGCCGCGTTCCGGCGCTCCAGTTCTTCTCGACGCTCCGCGACGAGGGCTCCGCATGAAGACGCCCGATGCCCGCCAATCGTCCCGGGACGAGGCTCCGCGCTCCGGCGCGGACGTCCAGCGCGCCGGCCTGCGCCGCATCGCGCTGATCGTGGCGGGCATGCATCGCAGCGGTACGTCCGCGCTGACACGCGTGCTGTCGCTCGGCGGCGGCGGCCTTCCCGAGCAGCTGATGGGCGCCAGCGAACACAACCCCAAGGGCTACTTCGAGTCGCAGCGGCTCTACGAACTCCACGAAGCTCTCCTCGAGGAGGCTGGAACGACCTGGGACGATCTCTCTCCCTTCCCGCGCGCCTGGTACGACTCGCCGAACGTCGCAGTGTGGGTCGATCGCCTGCGCGATGCGGTGAGGCAGGAGTTCGGCGACGCCGCGTTGCTGACGGTCAAGGACCCGCGCGTCTGCAAGCTGGCGCCGCTCTGGATCGAGGCATTGCGAGGGCTCCAGATCGAGCCCGTCTTCCTGCTCCCCGTCCGGAATCCCCTCGACGTCGCTGCGTCGCTGGGTCGCGCGGAGGGCGTCGAGGAGGCAAAGGCGACGCTGCTGTGGCTCCAGTACTTCCTGGCCGCCGAGCGCGATACGCGCGGACACCGCCGCGCGTTCGTGAGCTACGACGAGCTGCTCGAGGATTGGCGTCGCGTGATGGCGCGCGTCGAGAAGGATCTGGGTCTCGTGCTGCCGCGAGCCAGTCGGCGCGCGCAGGCCGAGATCGACGAGTTCCTCGCTCGCGAGCTGCGTCACGGCGCGACGCGCGCGGAAGAACTGGATGCGAGGCATGGAGTCTCGGCGTGGGTGAAACAGGCCTACGGGTGGGGGCTGCGCGCCGCGGCCGGAGAGCTGCCCGACACCGGCGAACTCGACGCGCTCGGTCTCGCGATCGAACCGGCCGAGTCTGCATTCGGTCCTGTGGTCGCGAGCGCCGAGCTCGCGGCCACGCGCACCGGCGAAGAGCTGTATCGCGTCGGCGCACAGCTCGCGCGGGCCGAGGCGGAGGGGCAGGAGCTCCGCGGCCGACTCGCGGAGCGGACCGAGGAAGCAGAGCGTCTCAGCGAGCGCGTCGCCGAACTCGAGGGGCAGACGAGGCCG
Organism: Myxococcota bacterium; assembly: GCA_025453505.1. GTDB lineage: Bacteria > Myxococcota_A > UBA9160 > UBA9160 > PR03 > PR03. Next base: position 2,193 of record JALOQG010000130.1, read on the forward strand.
CTCGTCGAGTGGGTCCGCTCGGTGCTGGAATGGGCGGGTGGGCTCGTCGGAGGCGGAACCCTCGCCAAGGCGCATCTCGAATTCGCGCTCCGTGAGATCGAGTCCACCGACCTGCGGGCCGTGCCGCAGCTCGCGAGCGCCGGTCTCCGGCTCGCGCAGCAGGCGGCAGAGGCTGCACGCATCGCGGAGGAGGCGGACCTCGCCCGCGTCGAGCTTTCCCGCTGCGCCGCCCAGCTCGTCGCGCTGCGCGACGAGCGTGCGGCGCAAGAGTCGCGCCTCGCGCAACTCGAGGCCGAAGCGCGGGAACGCGAGCAGAAGCTGCGCGCGCTCGAGCGCGAACGCGACGAGCGAGCACCGGAGTTGGAGCGATTGGTGTTGCAGCGAGGCCAGGAGCTCGAAGCGGCGAAGCAGCAGTTGCGGGGCGTCTGGCAGCAGATCACGGCGCGCGACGGCGATCTGGTCGCGGCGCGCCGCGCCGCCGCTGCGAGTGCGGCCGAAGCGGCCGGGCTACGCGCCGAGGTCGCTGCGCTTCGCGTGGCGATCGGCCGCGTGACGGCGACGGAGGCGGAATGGCGGGATGCCTGGGCGGCGCGCGAGCGGGATCTGCTCGCGGCGGCGCGTGAGCTCCACGCGCTGCGCGGTGTCGCGCGCGAGGGTCCGCGTCTGCGGGTGCTGCTGCGCGAAGGTTCGGGCTCCGTGGTTCCCGGCGCGCCCGACCCGTTCCTGCGCCGCGTGTCGCGCGTGCTGGCGTGGACCGCGACGGGGCGGCTTCCGGCCCGCCTGCGCGAGCGCATCGTGGTGCGCGAGATCGCCGCGAGCGGACTCTTCGACGCGGATTGGTACCGCTCCGAATACCCGGACATCGCGGGGTCGAAGCTGGATCCTGCGACGCATTTCGTGCGTCACGGCGCCGCGGAAGGGCGCCGGCCGAGTCCGTACTTCGACACCCGCTTCTACTTGGATCGGTATCCGGACGTCGCGGCGAGCGGCGCCAATCCGCTGATGCACTACGTCCGATCGGGCGCAGCCGAAGGCCGTGATCCCAATCCCCATTTCGATGGCGCCGCCTACCTCGCCGCGCATCCGGACGTGATCCTGCTCGGCCGGAATCCGCTGCGACACTGGATCGAGACACGAGGCGTCGAGGTCTCCGCGCCGACGGGGTCCACCTCGCGCGGCGTGCTCCTGCAGGGTGCATTCGTGAGGCCGTCGGCCGTGCGTCTCGCCGACGGCGCACAGGCAGACGCATGAAGGTGTCGACGGCGAATCTGGAAGCGGCCTCGGAGCAGGCCGCTGCGTCACGGCGCCGAGCGGCCCGCGTGATCGCGTTCTACCTGCCCCAGTTCCATCCGATCCCCGAGAACGACGCATGGTGGGGCCGGGGCTTCACCGAGTGGACCAATGTCGCGCGCGCCGTGCCGAGCTTTCCGGGGCACCAGCAGCCGCGCCGTCCCGCCGATCTCGGCTACTACGATCTGCGCGTTCCCGAGGTGCGGGAAGAGCAGGCGCTGCTCGCGCGCCGCTACGGCATCCACGGGTTCTGCTTCCACTACTATTGGTTCAACGGCCGGCGGCTTCTCGAGCGGCCGCTCGACGAGATCTTCGCGACCGGCCGCCCGGCGTTTCCCTTCTGCATCTGCTGGGCGAACGAGAACTGGACCCGACGCTGGGACGGGCAGGAGTCGGAAGTGCTCTTGCACCAGGAGCACACGGCCGATTCCGACGCGCGATTCATCGAGGACGTGATCCCGCTCTTCGAAGACCCCCGGTACATCCGTTACGAGGGCAAGCCGGTGCTGCTGGTGTACCGCGCGAACATCCTGCCGGAGCCACGTCGCACGGCCGAGATCTGGCGCGAGCGTTGTCTGCGTCACGGTCTCGGCGACGTCCATCTGGTGGCGGCGCAGACCTTTGGCCTCGGCGACCCGCGCCCGCTCGGCTTCGACGCGGCCGTCGAGTTTCCTCCGCACGGAATCGACGCGCGAGGCGTCGGACATCTCGAGGCCGCAACGCCGGGCTTCGCCGGCAAGGTCTTCGACTACCGGACGGGTGTCGACTATGCGCTCGAGCGCCCGCAGGAGCCGTACCGGTTGCACCGCACCGTGATGACGGCCTGGGACAACACCCCGCGTCGCCGCCTGCACGCGCACGTCTGGCATCACGCGTCGCCCGACCAGTACGAACGCTGGCTGCGTGGCGCGATCGAAGTCTCTCAGCAGGATCCGCGCGATCGCGAGCCCCTGGTCTTCGTGAATGCCTGGAACGAATGGGCCGAGGGTGCCTACCTCGAACCCGACGAGTCCAACGGGCATGCCTATCTCCAGGCGACGCGGCGGGCGATCCTGCTCGCGACTCCTGGCCCGATCGGGGCAGCCGAGAGTTCCGGCCTCGCGTCGGTCGACGATGCCGAGGCGCTGCGCGGAGCGCTCGCGCGCGCAGAGGTCGAACTCGACGCCCAGCGACGCGCCAACGAGTGGCTGCGCGCCGAACTGGAGGCGCAGGAGGCACGTACGCGCGGACGCGTCACCTACTTCACGCCCGATCCTCCTCCGTGGCTGCCTGCCGACGAGGTTCCGCTGCTCGGTACCCTCCAGATCGAGCGCATCGCGCCGCTGGCGGAGGACGGCAGCCTCGACGGGTCGCGCGGTCGGTCGCTCCACGTCGCGGGCTTCGCGCTCGTGGAGGGCGTCGATCCCTGCGCCAAGGACGCCGCGGCCTTCCTGGTGTTGCGCGCGCCTGAGCGGGGACTGCACTACTTCGCGCCACTCACTGAACGGACACCTCGCGCCGACGTCGCGGAGGCGATCGCCGGACGGCCGTCGTCGGTCACGGTCGCCTCGGGCTTTGCCGTGGACGTCTGGTACGACGGCGTCGAACCCGGGCTCTACGAACTCGCCATCGTGCAGCGGAGCGATATGCGCGTCGTCGCTACGTTCTCCGGCCTGCGAGTGCGGATCCCGGACTGATCGTGGACGCCGGAAAGCTGGTCAGCGTCGTCGTCCCGAGCTTCGGGCACGTTTCGCATCTCGAGGAGGCGCTGCGATCCGTCGCTGCGCAGTCGTATCCGTCGCTCGAGCTGATCGTGGTGGACGACGCGTCGCCGGACGGATCGGCGCGGTTGGCGGAACGGATTCTCGGCGAGCGCGCGTTCCAGGATCGCTTCGAAGGCCGCGTTCGGCTGATCGTGCACGAATCCAACCAGGGCGCGCACGCGGCGATCAATCGCGGTCTCGGCGTCGCGCAGGGCGATCTGCTCACCATCCTGAATTCCGACGACGCCTACGCCCCCGAGCGGATCGCGACCCTCGTGCCGGCGCTGCGCGAGTGCGAGGCCGGTCTCGCGTTCACCCGCGTGGAGTACGTGGGCGACGCCGACTCCACGTTCGCGAGCGAGCGCTTCCGGCTGCGGCGTCATCAGGACGGGATCGCGCGCCATGCTTCGGTCGGGTTCGCGTGCCTGTGCAGCAATGTCGCGATCACGACGGGGAACGTGTTCTTCACGCGCGCATTATGGGAGGCTGCGGGTCCCTTCGCCTCGCTCCGCTACTGCCACGACTGGGATTTCCTGGTGCGGGCCGTCGCATGGACCGAGCCGATCTTCGTCGCACGTCCGCTCTACCGCTATCGCCTGCATCGCCAGAACAGCTACAAGAATCTCGAGGGCGTGGCCGAGGCGGAGACGCAGGTGGTGCTCGGCGGCTACTTCAGCTCGGTCCGGACCGGCGCGCTGCGCAACCCGATCGCGCCTTCGCCCGCGCAGTGGCCGGGTGTGTTCGATCACGTGATGGATCGCCATGGCTTCTGGCGGCACTGGTGAGGCGATGGTCGTATCCGAGCGATTGATCTGGCTGCACATCCCGAAGACGGCCGGCGATGCGACGCTGCAGATGTTCCAGCAGCTGTCGCATCCGTGGCGCATCCTGGATCCGCACACGGCCCCTGAGAAGCACGGCACCCTGGCCGACGCCTACCGACGCGCCCCGGGCTCCGAGTCCTGCGCCGTCGCGATCAACCTTCGCCGGCTGCCGGAGGTCCTCGTCAGCTACTTCCACCACATGCAGCGCCACGGGCAGGGGCAGCGGTTTGCCAACGGGCGTCCCTTCGGCGAACTGTGCTTCGAGGAGTACCTCCACTACGTCCTCGAGCACCCCGAAACCCAGACCTATGACTGGATCCTCGACCAGCACCTGGGAGAACGGGAGGCCGACCACTACCTCCGCGTGGGGGATCTGGCCGAGAGCTTCCTCGACGTAGTCGGACGTCACCACGAGATCGGCCCGGAGATCCGGGACCGCGTCCGCACGATCCGAGCCAACGTCGGGAGCTACGAGCGCCGCGGGCCCACTGGCTGGTTCCGCCGCGACGAGATGGAGCAGCTCTACCGCAACTGTCCCCGATGGAGGCGATGCGAAGAAGCCGTCTACGGTGACACACTGGTCGAGGTAGTGACGTGGGAGCCCGAAGGCGTCGCGACCTGAGGTGATGTCCGACATCGCTCGGACCGGCAACCAGGGCGGCGAATCGTGATCCAAGTCATCGAGTCGACACGAAATAGTCGAAAAAAGTCAGGCCGGGGTGGGCCGATCGCGGCTATTCTTGCCGATCTGGGCCGAAGGTTCAGGTGGGGGTGCGAGCCGCCGATGCCACGAGAGGGTCTCGAGGGCAGCCATGGGACGCACTTTGCGAGCTTTTTCAGTGTGGTAATGTCGGGCTCGACGGAGCCCCACCAAGCGGACCGCCAGGCAAGTGCCGAGGTCCGGCCACTCACGTGAGGAGTCGAGGAATGCGCAAGGTTCTTGGGATTTTCGCTCTGGCTCTTGCAGCTGGCGTCGCGGGCGCTCCCGCGGTCTTGGCAGGTCCGCCGGGCCCGACCGGCGCGCTCTACGGGTGCGATTTCAACGGTGACGGCAAGGCCGACATTGCGTCGAACGGTGCCACCAACATCCGCATTCAGCTGCTGGACGGCAACACCGTGACGTCGACCGGGTTCGTCTCGAACGGCAGCGGGGCCTTCACGCTCGCCGGTTGCGGCGATCTCAACAACGACGGCAACGACGATCTCGTGCTCAACGGGAACAACAACACGCGCGTCAACCTGATGAACGGCGTGACGAGCACGTCGCAGGGCTTCGTCTCGAACGGCGCGAACGTGTTCCTCGTGACGTCGGTCGCCGATGTGAACGGCGACGGCAATGCCGATCTGATCGCACGCGGCGTGGGCAACACCCAGGCCCGCGTGAACCTGATGAACGGGATCACCTCGACAGGGACGGGATTCATCACGAACGCCGGCGCAACGGGCTCGTTCCCGTTCACGCTCGCGGCCGATCTGAACGGTGATGGCAATGCCGACGCCGTGGGCACGGGCGCGACCAACGTGCGCGTCTCGCTGCTCAACGGCACGACGGTCACCTCGTCGGGCTTCGTCTCGAACGGTGCTGGTGCCTTCGTGCTCAACGCGAGCAGCGCTGGTGACGTCAATGGCGACGGCAAGCACGTCGAGCGGCTTCGTCTCGAACGGCGCGGGCGCGTTCCCGTTCACGATCGCAGCCGATCTGAACGGCGACGGGAACGCAGATCTGCTGTCGGATGGCGCGACCAACGTGCGCGTCTCGCTGATGAACGGCACGACCGTTTCGTCGAGCGGCTTCGTCTCGAACGGTGGCGGTGCCTACGATCTCGTCGCCGCCTCGGACAGCTCGGCCGACGGCAACGACGACCTCAAGCTCAATGGCGCGACACAGACCCGCCTCAATCTGATGAACGGCGTGACGAGTACGGCGCAGGCCTTCGTCTCGAACGGCGGCGGCGCCTTCCCGCTTCCGACTCTCCCGAACCTGCCGAACTGATCGCAGGTTTCTCTCGACCGTCGGCCCGGTTCCCGCGAGGGAGCCGGGCCGAGTTCGTTTTGCGGCGCCCCGATCCGTTGGGCGGGAGGTTCAGGCCGAGCGCCGCGGCTCGACCCACTCGATGGTCGCCGCGCCGTCCGCGCCCAGGTCCGTCGTGCCCGTGATCCTGCTCGGCCCCATCGCCTCGACCCGAAAAATCTCCGCGTCGAGCACGCGATGGAGATATCCCGCCTCGCCGTCGCGGATGCCGAGGACGCCCGCGTTGAGGAAGTAGACGCCCGGAACGAGACGTGCCTGGAATCGAAATCGCACCTGCGCGACCGAGCCCGCTGCGACGTGCTCGACTCCGTCTCGCGGCGGATGCGTGGTCTGTCCGGACAGCTCGAACCCGGTGACCAGTTTGATCATCATCCCGAATCGCACGCGGAAGGCATCTTCGTCG
>JALOQG010000131.1 GCA_025453505.1 Myxococcota bacterium
CATCGCGAAGATCGCGACCGAGACGGTCGCGCGAACGGCGGCGCGCATCTTCCGCATTCCCACCACGATCGCGCGGCTCAACGTCCCGTACGGCGACGCAGGGGGCTGGCCCGCGATCCATCTCGCGCAGATCCTGGCCGATCAGCCGATCGCGATCACCGCGGACGGACCGCACGTCTACAACCCGATCCACGACGACGACATCGCGGCGATGCTCCCGAACCTCGTCGCCGCCGCGTCCGTCCCCGCGACGACGCTGAACTGGGGCGGCAGCGAGGCGGCGTCGCTCGAAGAGTGGTGCGCCTTCCTCGCCGACGCGGTCGGGCGCACGGCGCGCTTCGCCGTCGCGCCGTTCGCGATCCCGGGCGCCTGCATCGATCCGGCGCGCATGCACGAAGTCGCGGGGCGCACGAAGATCGGCTGGCGCGAAGGATTCGGCCGGATGGTGGCGGCGCAGCACCCGGAGGGCGCGCGAGGCTCTGGCCGTTCTTGAGCCGCCGGTTCGCGGAGTGATCAGCCGCCCGCTGCGGCCTTCACGAACGCGACCGTGTCGCCGTCGCGAACGGGCGTCTTCGCGCCGCGCTTGTAGTGGACGAGGACGCCGTTCACGGCGACCGCGGCCACGCGCGTCAGCTCGTCGTAGCGCGCCGGATCGGCGGCGAAGCGCTCGCGCGTCATGCGCAGCACGTCGGCGACCGTCTTCGCGCCCTCGAGCTCGAGGCGCTGCGCGCCGAGTTCCTTGGCCATTGCGTAGGTGAGCTGCACCGCGACGGACATGGGCGCTCCCTCCTCAGACCCGCACCTGGAGCTTCTCGAGCGTGCGGGGCAGCGGTACGCCGTCCGCGCTCCAACCCCGCTTCTTGTAGTAGCGCGGCAGCAGCAGGTGGAGCGGGTGCCCCGAGTCCATGTCGGGGAACGTCGACTCGTGGAGGATGCGCGGCGGCAGCGTGTCGTCGGCAGCCGAGAGGCCCTCGCGCAGGTTGTACATGCGTTCGAGGTTGAAGATGCGCGCGCCGATCTCCTGCAGGTGACCCGACGAGAAGGTCGTGCCGGTGATGTAGGTCAGCCACTTCTCGAACCAGAGCATCGGCTTGCCCTTGATCCGCATCGACCCGCGCAGCATCCAGCCGGGCAGGTTCTCGAACGCGAACGCCAGCGCGCGATGGGTGAACGAGCTCGGATCCATCTCGTGCACGGCCTTCGGGATCATCCCGTAGGTGGTGAAGATGCACAGCACCATCGAGTTGATCGCGCAGGCGATGTTCTGCTGCATGATCGGGATGTCGGCCTTGAGCTTCAGGTTCTGCGGGTTGATCGTCAGCGGGCCGACCGACTCCATGTACATGCTGGCGCCCTGCACGTGGCAGCCGCCGCGGTTCGTGGTCGCGTATTCGACGCCCTGGGCGAACGACCCGCGCGGGTCGTACGCGGACAGCTCGAGTCCCTTCACGTGCATCGCGAAGTCGTGGCCGCCGTACTTCGCCGCGAGCCGCTTGGTTCCGTCCGCCAGCTCGGCGCCGAGCCCGCGGCGATGGCCGATGTCCTGGATCAGCTCCGTGATGCCCGTCTGGTCGCCGAAATGGAGCGTCGCGTCGAGCATGCCGCGCTCGACCAGCTCCATCGCGAACGAGAGCGTGGCGCCGAGGCTGATCGTGTCCATGCCGAGGTCGTCGGCGTGGTAGTTCCACTCGGACACCTTCTTGATGTCGCCGATCTCGAGGTTCGATCCGAGCAGCGCGAGCGTCTCGTACTCGGGGCCCTTCACGACGCCGACGCCCTCCACCTCGACGTCGCGGCCGCAGGTGACGGGGCAGTGGATGCAGCTGGTCTTCACGCCCTTCAGCTCGTGGTCTTCCAGGAACTCGCCGGAGATGTCCATCGCCCGGTCGAAGTGGCCCTTCTGGAAGTTTCGCGTCGGCAGGATGTTGCGGCCGTTGGTGGTGTTGACGATGCCGCCGGTGCCGTAGCGCTTCATGCTCTCGCCGAGGACCGGGTGGTCTTCGAAGAGCTTGCGCACTTCCTTGGTGTAGGCCTTGAACTTCTCCGGATCCTCCATGTCGAGCTTGCGCGAGCCGCGCACCGACACCGCCTTCAGCAGCTTCGAGCCCATCACGGCGCCGACGCCGGTGCGTCCCGCGATGCGCTCGTTGGAGACGATGCCCGCGAACAGCACCAGGTTCTCGCCCGCCGGACCGATCACCGCGTGCTGGTGCTTGCGCGAGAGCAGCTTCTGGGTGGCGTAGGTGCCCTGGCCCCAGAGGTCGCCCGCGTCGAGGAACTCGACCGCGTCGCGATCGCCGTCGATCTCGAGTCGCAGCGGCCGATCCGCGCGATGCGTCACGATCAGGATGTCGATGCCGGCCTTCTTCATGCCGAGCGCGAACGAGCCGCCGCAGGTCGCGTTGCCGATGCCGCCGGTCAGGGGACTCTTGCAGATCACCGCGAAGCGATTCGACTGCGGCGCGACGGAGCCGTTGAGCGGACCGGTCGCGAAGATCAACAGGTTCTCGGGGCCGAGCGGATCGATGCCGGCCGGCGTGCGGTCGTAGAGCAGCCGCGTGCCGTAGCCCTTGCCGCCGATGTAGAGGCGCGCGATCTCCTCGTCGAGCGGCGCGAAGGAGAAGGTTCGCGCGCGCAGATCGACCTCGAGGACGCGGCCGGCGTAGCCCTTGATCATGACTCGGATCCCTCGCGTGGCGCAGGAGAACGACGAGTTAGCACGCGCTCCGGACGAGCACGAACCTCCGCGGGCTGCCGCGCGTTGGCGGAGCCATGGGCGCCGACCTGGTCTAGGCTCGACGCCGATGAACGAGCGCACGCTTCCCGGCACCCTCGACGTCATCGGGCCCGACACCTTCGCCCGTCACGGCTATCCGCACGCCGCCTGGAAGCGGCTGCGCGAGGAGGCGCCCGTCCACTGGTTCGACCTGCCGGGCGGCGTCGGCTTCTGGGCGATCGTGAAGCGCGACGACGTCGTCTGGATCTCGAAGCAGCCGGAGCGCTTCCTGAACGCGCCGCGCCTCGCGATCTTCGAGGAGGGCGCACCCGTCGAGGGCGAGCGCACGCTGGCGCGCCATCTGCTCAACATGGACCCGCCCGAGCACGCCGAGTTCCGCAAGGCCGCGAGCCACTGGTTCACGCCGCGCGCGATCGAGCGACGGCAGCCGGAGATCGAACGCATCACGCGCGACCTGCTCGCGGAGATGGCCGGCGACGGCAGCGAACGAACGGGCGACTTCGTGGCCGATCTCGCCGCGCCGCTCACGCTGCACGTGCTGGCCGACATGCTCGGCGTTCCGCGCGCCGACTGGCGCCTGATGTTCCGCTGGACCAACCAGATCGCCGGCGCGAGCGACGCCGAGTACCAGACCGGAGACGACCCGATCAACAGTGTCGAGGACGCGCGGCACGGGCTCTTCGCGTACTTCACGGATCTCGCCGCGGAGCGGCGCAAGCAGCCGCGCGACGACATGGTCAGCGTGCTCGCCAACGCGACCGTGTCCGGCGCGCCGATGCCCGCGTTCGAGCTGCTCTCCTACTTCCTGCTGCTCGTCGTCGCGGGCAACGAGACCACGCGCAACGCGGCGAGCGGCGGGCTGCTCGCGCTGATCGAACACCCGGGCGAGCTGCGCAAGCTGCGCGCGACTCCGGCGCTCGTGCCGAGCGCCGTCGAGGAGATCGTGCGCTGGACCTCGCCGGTGATCCAGTTCTGCAGGACGCCGGTGGAGGACGTCGAGCTGCGCGGCCAGCGCATCCGCCGGGGCGACTCGCTCTGCCTGCTCTATCCCTCGGCCAATCGCGACGCCGACGTCTTCGCCGACCCGGACGCGTTCCGCGTCGATCGCCGTCCGAATCCGCACGTCGGCTTCGGCATCGGCGAGCATTTCTGCCTCGGCGCCAACCTCGCGCGCCTCGAGCTGCGCGCGATCTTCGCGGAAGTGGCGACGCGACTCGATTCCGTGTCCCTCGCGGGCCCGGTCGAGCGCATGCGCTCGAGCTTCCTCGGCGGCGTCAAGCGCATGCCGATCCGCTACCGGCTGCGGCCGGCCTGAGAGCCCGAGGGGCGCTTCTCGGCGTCGCGCAGGTGCGTTCCGAGGGTTGCGAACACGTAGCCGAGCCAGCCGATCATGCCGACGTGGAGCACGTCGTTCTCCGAGAAGTAGAAGCCGGCTCCGCCCCGCCAGAGCTGCTGCGTCACGCCGGCGGCGGCGTACGAGAAGTACGCGACCTGCACGAGCAGCAACAGCACGGCGGCCGCCACCAGCGAGCGGTCCAGCGGATCGCGCGAGCGCCGCTGGCGGATCCCCGCCACGGCGATCACCAGCGCGATGCCGGGCAGCGCGAAGAGCATCAGCACCTCGAACGACAAGAGCATGCGATCCGGAAGCATCACGCCGGCGATCGACGCGAGCCCGTACGCCACCGCGTTGACGGCCGCGAAGCCGATCAGGCCGCGTCGCCACGCTCCCGGCGCCGTGCACGCGTACGCCACCGCGATCAGCATCGCGCTGACGCTGAGCGCCTGCGTGACGCTGTATCCCACTTCGAACGCGTTGGTCAGCAGACACCATTCGCGTCCCGCGCACTTCAGTTCGTAGCCGAACGCCTGGAAGCTGATCCCCGCCTGGGCGGCGCCGACGCCGCCGAGAACCAGGGCGACACCCAGCCAGGTCCGGGAGCGCTGGCCGCGACGGCTGCGCAGGAAGTACACGCCGACACCGATCCACAGCAGCGCCAGCAGGAAGACCAGGAAGGACCCGAGCGGCTCGTCGACGACGACGTCACCGACGGCGATGCAGGGACGCCGTTGGCACCACTGCACGGGCGTCGTCGCCGGCTCGTACGCGAGTTCGTCGAGGCGCCCGCACGCGGACACGAGCAGCACGAGCGGCGCGTTGCACGCGAGCCGCGCGAGCCGCGAGATCCGCCCGCCGGCGGCAGACGGCCCCTTCCTCACCGGCGCGCGCCGGGCTCGGCCAGCGCGCGCGACACGATGCGATCCGCGATCGCGTGCGTCACGCGCTTCGGCAGCGAGCGCGAGAGCAGGTACGCGAGCTTCGCGCGGCGTCCGGGAATCACGAGGAAGCGCCGGCCGAGGATGCCCGCGAGGATCGCGTCGCAGGCTTCGTCCACGCCGAGCGAACCCGCGAAGCGCGTGAGCCGTTCGGTCGGCGTCGGCCGCACGTTGCGCGACCACGCGACGAGCGGCGTCGCGACTTCGGGAGGACACACGACTGCGACGTCGATGCCGCCCGGCGCGAGCTCGCTGCGCAGCGCCTCGGCGAACGCGAGCACGCCGGCCTTCGAGGTGCCGTAGGCGGTGTATCCGTAGCCCGGCGCGACCGCGGCCATCGACGCCACGAACACAAGCTTGCTCCCCGGCCGGAGCAGCGGAAGCGCGGCGGCCGCGACGTTGCGCGTGCCGAAGAGGTTCACGCGCAGCACGCGCTCGAAGTCTTCCTGCGAGAGATCGGCGAAGGCGCGCGGGCACGAGATGCCGGCGCTGTTGAAGACCAGGTCGGGCGGACCGATCTCCTCTGCGGCCTGCCGGAAGGCCTGCGCGATCGAAGCGGAATCGGCGACGTCGGCGAGATGACGCGAGACGCGGCGCTCTCGCGTCGCGCGCGCGGCCTCGACGCGGCGCAGCGCGTCGTCGTCGAGCCGGAGATCGAAGAGCGCCACGTGCGCGCCGCGCGCCGCGAGCAGCTCGGCGAGCCGCAATCCGATTCCGCTCCCGCCGCCCGTCACGTAGAAGCGCCGCTCGTCGACTCGCATGGCTCGTCCTCCCGCAGCGGCTGCCGAGACCGGCTGCTGCGCGCGCCCATGATGCCGGATCGGCGTGCCCGTGCGCCGGGCGGCCAGGACTCGCAGCGGCAGGTTCCCGACAGGCCGCTTCGCGGTTCATGTCGTGCACGGCCCGGATCGCATACGATGCGCCGCGGAGGCATCGCGTGCACACCAAGCAGCGCCTTCTCGCGATCGGTCTGGACGGATTCGAGATCTCGCTCGCCGAGCGCATGATGGCCGAGGGATCGCTTCCGCACATGGCCGCGCTGCGCGCCCGCAGCGCGGCGTTCGACCTCGACCACGGCAAGGCGAAGTACAGCGGACTCGCGTGGGAGCACGTGTCCACGGGGCGGGCGCCGGCCGACGGCGGCCGCTTCTCGGCGGTCACTTTCGATCCGGCGACGTACTCCGTGTGTCAGGAACCGACGGCCGCGCGTCCCGTGTTCGCGGACCTCGCCGCCCGGACGGTCGTGTTCGACGCGCCGTATTTCGATCTCGCGCAGGCGGACGCCGTGCTCGGCCTGACGAACTGGGGCGCGCACGATCCGGGCGTGTCGGCGCAGGACCGGCCGGCCGGACTGATGCGCGAAGCGATCGATCGCTTCGGGCCGTACGGCGCGAAGCAGTGGATCTACGGCTTCTGCTGGCCGTCGCCCGCGCGGACGCGCGAGGCGGGCGCCGCGCTCGCGGCCGCGGTCCGGCAGCGCGCCGACGTCGCGGTCTGGCTGCTGCGCGACCGGATCCCGGAATGGGATCTGGCGCTCTTGACCGTCGCGGAGAGCCATTCGGCGAGCGAGCCGCTCTGGCACGGCATCGACCCTGCGAACCCGGTCCACTGCGTGCCCTCGGCGACCGACGCGCGCGAAGCGATGCGCGCCATCTACGTCGAGATCGACGCCCTGATCGGCCGGCTCGCCGCGGCGCTGCCCGACGCGCGGATCCTCGTGTTCGCGATGCACGGCATGGGCACGAACGACGCCGACGTCGCGGCGATGGCCTTGCTGCCGGAGTTGATGTTCCGGCTGGCGTTCGGCCGTCCGCACTTCGCGCCGCGCTCCTGGGCCGGCACGCTGCCGAACGGCGCACCGCTGCTCGCCGACCACGAGAACTGGCGCGAAGTGATGCGCGAGATCGTCGTCCGCCCGCAGGCGCCCGCCGAAGCGAAGGGCTGGCTCGATCGCCTCGCGCGTCGCATCGGGCGGCGTGATCGCGTGCCGATCGGCGTCGTCGCGCCGCCTTCCGATCTCGATTGGATGCCGGCGGCGCGCTACCAGCCGTTCTGGTCGCGCATGCCCGCTTTCGCTCTGCCCGCCTTCTACGACGGTCAGATCCGCATCAATCTCGCCGGCCGCGAGGCCGCGGGCAGCGTTGCGCCCGAAGCGTTCGCGGCGACGCGCGCACGCTGGATCGAAACCCTGATGGCCACCCGCAACGCGCTGACGGGCGAGCCGGCGGTCGAGGCGGTGTGGTCGTCCGAAGGCGATCCGCTCTCGCGCCGCGGCGACGAGCCCGACCTGCACGTCACGTGGCGATCTGCGCCGCTCGGGCTCGTGCATCCGCGCGCCGGCACGATCGGTCCGCTGCCGATGCGCAGGACCGGCGGCCACACCGGCGATCGCGGCTTCGTCTGGATCGAGACGGGACGCGGCGCCGCGCAGGGCTGGCGC